>NZ_JBFAHJ010000023.1:0-11767 GCF_040654115.1 Nonomuraea sp. NPDC050786 | reverse complement strand
GGGATGACCGGTCAACCGACAGCGGCACGCGCCGGGACGGCCGGACGGACGTCGATGGCGCGGTCCGGGGTGGTGGAGCAGTCGCCGGTCGCCGCCGTTCCAGGTCCTGGGCCGTTGATGCCGTTCGAGGAGGCGGGTGCCGGCGCCCTGCCCGAGCTGGCCGGGTGCCTCGCCGTCGCCGTCACCGCCGCCCTCAGGAACGTGGCCCCGACCAACAGGGATCTGGCCCACCGGCTCCGCCTCCTGGCCGCCTGGCTGGACGGGCACGGCCGGCCGGCCGACGCCGTGGTCCCCGCCTCGGAGGCCGTCGTACGGCTGCGCGGCCTCGCCGTCCAGGAGCCCGGCCTGCGGTTGATGCTGGCCGAAGCCGCCGCACTGCTGGCCGGGCTCCATGCCCGGCTCGAAGACCTGGACGCCGCCGTGCGCTCCGCCGCCGAAGCCGTACGCAACCTGCGTGCCCTGGTCGCGCTGGAGCCCGACGAGCACCGCCATGCCCTGACCGGGCAACTGCTCCGGCTGGGCGAGCTGCTGCTGATCGACGACCGGCCCGAGGAGGCGCTGGGGCCGTTGCAGGAAGCCATGACCGTGGCGGGCCGGCAGCACACCGCGACGCAGGCCGAGGGCAGGCGGCTGCTCGGCTTCTGTCTGGACGAGCTCGGCCGGCCGGTGGACGGCCGCGCGCAGCTGGAGCAGGCCGCCGAGCTTTACGACACGCTGGGCTCCAGGAGCGAGCGGCGCGCGTCCGAGGTGCGGGCGAGGGCGGCCAGGCTGGAGACGGAGGTCGAGCACGCCGGTGGACGGCCGTGGCTGCTGGCGCTGGTCTCCACGCGGCCGGAGGCGGCCGTGGCCGGGGCGGAACGGCAGCTGGCGGAGTGCGCCAAGGCCGCAGAGGGCGGCGGAACGCCGGAGATCCACGCCTACATCTCCGCCCAGACCGTGCTCGCCCGGGCCTGGACCGACGTGGGACGGGCCGGCGACGGGCTCGTGCTCGCGAGGCAGGCTGCCGAGCTGCTGCGACGCCATCCCGTACCGGAGACGCTGCAGCGGTCGGCAGGTCCGGTGCGGCCGCACGCGATCGCCGTGGGGATGGTGGCGGCGGCGCTCGGCCGGGCGCTGGTGTGCCTCGGGCGGCACAAGGAGGCCGTTCCGCACCTGCGTACCGCCATCGAGTCGTACGAGCCGCGGGCCGGGACGAGCGTCGTGTTCCGTACGGAGCTGGCCGAGCTGCTCATCCTGGAGACCGCAGCCCTCTCCGAAGCCGCCTGCCCCGCCGACGCGGAGGCGGCGGCAGACCGGCTGGTCGGGCTCTACGAAGGGCTGGTGTCGGAGGGGCTCGCCTCCCCGCGCGCCCTGGCCGGGGCCCTGCGGCTGCAGGGCGGCATCCGCTTCACGAGGCAGGACGTCGAGGGCGCGCTCCAGTCGGCGACCCGGGCCCTCGACGTCGTGTCCTCGGAGCCTCCGGCGGCGAGCCGGCTCCTCACCGCCACCTGCCTGGAGCTCGGCGGCCTGTGCCTGGCCGAGCTGCACGACCCCGGTGCGGCCACGGCCAAGCTGGCCGAGGGCACCGCGATGCTGCCGTACCCGCCCGCCGACCTCGTCGACGTGCACCTGTTGGCCCTCACCCGGCTGGCCAGGCTGCGGGTGGAGGAGGAAGGGCCGGCCGCCGGAGTGGCCCTGTACCGCCAGATGCTCGATATCCGGCCGCTGCCGGGGACGGATGCGCTCAGAACCCTCATCGAGGAGGTCATCGCCTACCCGGGCGACATGCCCGACCTGTTGCCCGCGCTGACGACGTTCGCGGACGCATTGGAGCAGGAGGTGCCGCTGAGCGGCGGCGGCGCCGAGGTGCACGACCTGTGCGGGCAGGCTCTGATGCGGTTGCCGGACGCTGAGCCGGCCGTCCGGGTCTACCGGGGGCCTGCCGCCTTCTCCGGGGACTACCGCGGGCGGCTCGGCAGGGCGCTCGCCGCGCTCGCCCGGCAGGGGCAGGCCGACCTCGCCGTCCTGGAGCAGGCCATCGACCTCCTCTCCGACGAACCGGGCAGGGAACTGGCCGAGACCCTCAACCTCTACGCCGTCAAGCTGCTCGAACAGGGCCGCCCCGTCGAGGCGCTGGCGCACTCCGAGCGGGCCGCCGACCTCTGCGACGAGCTGGACGACCCGGCCGTCGCCGCGGTCACGTACGTGCAGCTCGGCTCGAGCCTGGCCATGCTCGACCGCCCGCAGGCCGCCCTGGAGGCGGTCACCTGGGCACTCGCCGAGCTGGACCGGGCCTCGAAGGCGGGCGTCCCGAAGGCGGGCGTCTCGGAGGCGGGACGGGAGCCGCCCGGCGTGCGGGCGCGGGCGATTCAGGTGCGCGGGCAGGCGCTGCGGGCGTTCGGCAGGGAGCAGGAGGCGCTGGCGCACCTCGTGGAGGCCCTGCGGCTCCACACCGACCCGGCGAGAAAGCGGGAGTGCGCCGAGATCATCGCCGACGACCTTCTGGCGGCGGCCAGGCCGGAGGAGGCCGCCGAGTACGCCGAGATCGCCGCCACGGGACAGGAGCCGGGCACGGTCAAGCACGCGCTGGCCACCCAGCGCGTGGTGAGGTGCCACATGATGCTCGGCGAGCTCAGCGAGGCCAACGCGCTCGTCGAGGACCTGATCCCGCTGGCCAGGCGGTCGCCGGACGATCTCACGTACCGAGCTGTGCTCGCCGACTCCCTAGCGCAGAGCTCCGAGCTGCTGCCCCTGCTCGGCCTGGACAGCGGCGTGGAGGCCGAGGCGAGGGCCAGAGAGGCCATCGCGATATACGACGAGCTGCTGACCACCGGCATGGACGCGCAGGCCCTGCACACCAGCCGCGCGGGCGCCTGCCTCACGCTGGCCTCCGCGCTCAGGATGCGGAACCTGGCCGCCGACGCGATCCAGCCGCTGCGGGAGGCGGTCGCGGCGCTGGAGAGGTTCGGGCCGGTGGAGCGGCGGTTCGGCTCCGGGAGCCGGGCGCGCCAGGAGCCAGGGAGCCCGGCCCAGCGCGAGCTGCTGTCCAGGGCGATGCTCATGCTGGGTGACGCGCTCATGGAGGCGGGCCGGGGACTGGAGGCCGGGCTCGTCTTCCACCGGGCCACGCAGGTGACACGGGACGAGCTGCCCAGGGCCGTGGCACACGCCAGGCTCGGCCTCTGCCAGCAGGAGCTGGGCAGGGACGACGCCGCCGACGCGGCGCTGCGGGTCGCGGCCGGGCTGCTCCGCGACCTGCCCGCGCGGGACGGCGTCGCGGACCTGCTCCGCGACGTGCTACGGGGCAGGATGAAGCTGCTGGAGAAGGCGGGCAGGAGCGACGAGCTGGCAGCGGTCGAGGAGGAGCTGCGGGCTCTCTAAGCGCCGGTCTCCCGCAGCGCGCTCTCTATACGCCGCTCGCCTGCACCGTCTCGCGGGCCCACCGGTAGTCCGCCTTGCCCGCCGGCGATCGCACCATTTCCTCCACGAACGCGTACGAACGAGGCACCTTGTACCCCGACAGCAGCGTCCTGCAGTGCGCGTCCAGCTCCTCGGCCGTCACCTCGACGCCCTGCCGCGGCTCCACGACGGCGGCCACCCTGTTCCCCCACCGCTCGTCGGGCACCCCGGTCACTACCGCGTCGTACACGGCCGGATGCCCCTTGAGCACCGCCTCGACCTCCTCGGGGAACACCTTCTCCCCGCCGGTGTTGATGCACTGCGAGCCCCGGCCGAACACGTTCACGGTCCCGTCGGTGTCCACGGTCGCCAGGTCGCCGGTCAGCAGCCACCTGGTCCCCTCCTCGTCGGTGACGAACGTGCGGGCGGTCTTCTCGGGGTCGTTGTAGTAGCCGAACGCCACCCGCCCGGCCGTCGCCACGGTCCCGAGCTGCCCGGAGCCGGGCTGCACGGGCCGGTGCCGCTCGTCGAGCACGGCCAGCCGGACCATGGAGTTCGGCTTGTAGCGCAGGCCCTTCTCCGGGGTGGAGCCGGCCACGCCGGTCGCCGTGTAGCCGGACTCGGTGGAGCCGAAGCCGTCCATGATCATGACGTTGGGGAGTAACTCCTGGAGCCGGTCGCGTACCGCGCCCGACAGGATCGCGCTGGTCGAGCTGATCACGAACAGCGAGGAGGCGTCGTAGCCACCCTTCTCCAGCGCCTCGGCCAGGGGCCTGGCCATGGCGTCGCCGGTGATGTTGATGGAGATCACGCGCTCGCGCTCGACCGTCCGCCACACCTCGTCGGCGTCGAAGCGGCGCACGTACACCATGGTCGAGCCCATCCACCAGGCGATGAACGTGGCCATCTGCGCGGCCCCGTGCATCAGCGGCGCCGCGGCCATCATCACGATGGGATCGGCCTTGACGGCCGCGTCGATCACCTCCTGCGGGGTGGCGCGCGGCTCGCCGTACGGATTGCCGCCGCCGAAGCCCATGAACAGGTCCTCGACGTGCCACATCGCCCCTTTGGGCAGGCCGGTGGTGCCGCCGGTGTAGATGATGTAGACGTCCTGGCCCGAGCGGGGCGGGAAGCCGCGTTCCGGCTTGCCCCGCTCCAGAGCCGTCTCGTACGGCACCGCCGAGCCGATCGCCGACGGCCCGCCCACCGAGATGAGGTGCCCCAGCAGCGGCGCCTGATCGGCCACGGCGGCCACCCGCGCGTCGAACCCCACGTCGTAGATCAGGACCCGGAGATCGGCGTCGCGGTAGAGGTAGAGCAGCTCGTTCTCGACGTAGCGGTAGTTGACGTTGATCGGCACGGCCCTGATCTTGAGCGCGGCCAGGAGCCCTGCCACGTACTCGACGCCGTTGTAGAGGTGCAGCCCGACGTGCTGGCCCGGCTCGATGCCCAGATCCATGAGGTAGTGGGCGAGCCGGTTGGCCTCGGCCTCCAGCTCGGCGTAGGTACGCCGGTCCGCGCCGCAGACGATGGCCGTCCGGTCCCCGATCGTGTCCGCGAGCCCTTCGAACAGGTCAGCGTGGTTGAACTCCATCAGGGTCTCTCCCGTCCGACGATCCACATCGCGAAGAACTGGGCTCCCCCGCCGTACGCGTGGCCGAGCGCCATGCGGGCGCCGTCCACCTGGTGCTCGCCCGCCAGCCCGCGCACCTGCAGCGCGGCCTCGGCGAACCTGATCAGCCCCGAGGCGCCGATCGGGTTGCTCGACAGCACCCCGCCCGAGGCGTTCCACGGGGTGTCACCGTCGAGCGCCGTCGCGCCCGACTCGGTGAGCTTCCATCCCTCCCCTTCCGCCGCGAACCCCAGGTTCTCCAGCCACATCGGCTCGTACCAGGAGAACGGCACATACGTCTCGGCCACGTCGATCTGCCGCCGCGGGTCCGTGATGCCGGCCTGGCGGTAGACGTCGGCCGCGCAGTCCTCGCCCGCCTGCGGGAGGACCGCGTCGCGACCGGCGCGGAAGATCGGCTCGGAGCGCATGGCCGTCCCGTGCACCCAGGCCGGGGTGCCGGTGACCTTCGACTCGGACGACAGGATCATGGCGCACGCGCCGTCGCTGGACGGGCAGGTCTCCAGGTAGCGGATCGGCTCCCACAGCATGGGCGTGGACTCGACCATCTTCTGGTCGATGCCGGGGATCTTGAGGTGCGCGTACGGGTTCTTGAGCGCGTTCAGCCGGTCCTTGACCGCCACGAGGGTCCCGATGTGCCCGGGCGCGCCCGACCTGCGCATGTACTCGCGGATGTGCGGCGCGAAGTAGCCGCCCGCGCCCACCACCAGCGACGCGTTGAAGGGCAGGTGCGTGGAGAGCGCCCAGGTGGCGTTGGACTCCGACTGCTTCTCGAACGCCACCACCAGCACCCGGTCGTGCACGCCGCCCTGGATCAGCGAGGCTCCGACCAGCGCCGTGGAGCCGCCCACGCTGCCCGCCGTGTGCACGCGCATCATGGGCTTGCCCGCCGCGCCGAGGGCGTCCGCCAGGTACGCCTCCGGCATCATCACGCCCTCGAACAGGTCGGGCGCCTTGCCGATGACCACGGCGTCGATGTCCTTGAACGTCAGCCCGGCGTCCTCCAGCGCCCGCAGCGCCGCCTCGCGGACCAGTCCGGCGATCGACACGTCCCTGCGCTTGGTCGTGTAGTGCGTCTGCCCGACGCCGATGACCGCGCACCTGTTCATTGGTCGCTCACCACTCCTCATTCGCTCCCCGGAGTGCCTCCTTCGTCGGCCCTCCACTCCGCTTCGCGACGCACCCTGTCCAATTGCTCGCTCCGCTCGCGGGGCGTCGGGTTCGCTCCCGGTTGCCCATCATGCCTCCAGGACGGTGACGAGGTTCTGCTGCAGGCAGGGGCCGCCGGCGGCGTGCCCGACGGTGCGGCTCGCGTCACCTTCGAGGATGCGCCGCGCGGCCTCGCCGATGCGGATGAGGCCCGTGGCCATGACCGGGTTGGCGGCCAGCGGGCCGCCGGACGGGTTGATCACCGTGTCGCCGGGCAGCTCCAGGGCGCGGCGCAGGATGATCTCCTCGTGGGGGAACTGCGCGTGCAGCTCGGCCACCTCGACGGGACCCTTGCCGACCCCCGCGGCTCGTGCGGCATCGGCCGCGGAGGCCGACAGGGCGAGATCACGCATACCCAGGTAGTGGGGCTCTATACGATGCGCGATGCCCCTGATATAGGCGGGATTCGCGCACAGCTCCCTGGCCAGGTCACCGGCGGCGAGCACGATCGCCGCCGCGCCGTCCGTGATGGGCGGCACGTCCGTCTTCTTCAGCGGCTCCACGGCGAAACCGTCCGCGTCGTCCGGGTCGGGCAGATCGAGCGCGTACGGGTTGCTCCTCCCGTCCGCCCGGCTCCTGCGGACGATCTCGTCGAGCTCGTTCCGGTCCGCGCCGACCGCGCCGGCCTGGAGCGCGGCGTAGGAGAGCAGGTCGAGGCCGAGCGGCGCCAGGTAGTACGGGTCGAGCTGGATCGTCATGATCGTGCGCAGGTCGCCGAGGGACGACTTGCCGAACCCGTACACCAGGGCCGAGTCGATGTCGCCGTGCTGGAGGCGCACCCATGCCTCGTACAGGGCCCAGGCGCCGTCCATCTCCACGTGGCTCTCTGAGATCGGCGGCCAGGCGGCCAGGGCGTCGAGGGCCGACACGAACGAGAACGGCGCGCCCGCGAGGTAGTCGCAGCTGCCCGAGCAGGTGAAGCCGAACCTCTTGAGCCCGGTGCGCTCCTTGACCTCGTTGATCACGGGCAGGATCAGCTCCGGCTCGGTCGCGCCGGTGTCGTGGTCGGTGTGCTGGGTCTGGGCGAACGCGACGATCGCGACATCTCTCATGACAGCTCCACGTCGGGCTCGCCGGTGGGGGCGAACCAGCGGATGTTCGACATTGACGCCGTACGCTCGCTCTCCGGCACCCAGACGGCCTTGACCCGCATGCCCTGGCGCACCTCATGAGCGGGTACGTCGCCGATGAGCGCGATCATGGGGATGTCGGCGTTGTCGAGCAGGATGTACGCCGACACGAACGGCACCTGCGGAGCCCGGGGGTCAGGCAGGTTGTTGATGGCGAACGTGGTGATGGTGCCGGTGTCGGGCAGTTCGAGCGTCTCCCCGATGGCGCTTCCGCATTCGGGGCAGGACATGCGGTACGGCACGTACACCTTGGCGCAGCTCTCGCACCGGCCGCCGAGGAAGACGCCGCGCTTGATGCCCTCCAGGAAGACGCGGAGCGCGCCGCCCGCCTGGAGGCGGTATTCGGAGCGCACGTTGGACACGATCTTCGTGACCTCAGGGACGAAATGCGAAATGTCGGTGATGTGGCCGGTGGGGCGGTCGCTCCAGGCCGGCCAGACGCGCGTGCCCGCGGCGAGCGCCTTGGGGTTGCCCGCGTCCACGGCGTGCACCAGCGCGGTGTCCGCCCCGTCCAGCTTGATCAGGGCCCAGGCGAAGGGGCGGTCGAGCGGGTGGTTCTCGAGGGGCTCCGCCACCCACGCCCAGGTGGTGACCGTGCCGGCCGGGCCGACCTCGACGTACTCGCCGGTCACCGGCTCCCCCGTCGCGGGGTCGTACTCCAGGGGCGGCACGAGCACCTTGCCCTCTTTCGTCCGCACGCCCACGATGCGCCGGCCGCGTAGTTCGCTCAGGAACCGGCCGATCACCGGGCCTGTCGTACGCGTGTAGCCGCCGGGAAATTCCAGGACGTGCTGGGCGACGAGCGGATCAGATGGCACGGTCGTGTCCCTCCCAGTACGGAGCGCGGAGCTTGCGTTTGAGCAGCTTGCCGTTGGGCTCTCGGGGCATCTCGGCGATGAAGTCGACGCTCTTGGGCCACTTCATCCTGGCCAGGCGGCCCTCCAGCGACGCGATCAGCTCGCGGGCCAGCTCGGGACCGGGCTCGATCCCCGGGGCCGGCTCGACCACGGCCTTGATCTGCTCGCCCCACTCCTCGTCCGGGATGCCGAACACGGCCACGTCCGCCACCTTCGGGTGGACCATGAGCTCGTTCTCGATCTCGGCCGGGTAGATGTTCGCCCCCCCAGAGATGATCATGTCGGCCTTGCGGTCGCAGAGGTAGAGGTAGCCGTCCTCGTCCAGGTATCCGATGTCCCCTACGGTGAAGTAGTCCTTGAGGCGGTTCGCGGCGGTCTTGTCGGGGTCGCCCTTGTACTCGAACGAGGCGCCCATCATCTTCATGTAAATCGTCCCGGCGGTGCCGGTCGGTACAGGCTCGCCCTGCTCGTCCACGATGAGCAGCTCGCTGATGGGCCACGCCTTGCCGACCGTGCCGGGGTGGGTCTTCCAGCCCTCGGGCGTGGCAAGGGTGCCGCCGCCCTCGGTGGCCGCGTAGTACTCGTACACGCAGTCGCCCCACCACTCGAACATCGCCCATTTGACCGGGACGGGGCAGGGGGCCGCGGCGTGGATCATCCACTTGAGCGAGGACAGGTCGTACTTGGCGCGGGTCTGCTCCGGGAGCGCCAGCAGCCGCTTGAAGTGGGTCGGGACCAGGTGGGAGTTCGTGACGCGGTAGCGCTCGCAGACGCGGAGCATCTCCTCGGCGTCCCACTTGTCCATGTAGACGAGCGTGTGCCCCATGTGCAGCGCGGTGCCGCCGAACTGGGTCACCGCGGTGTGGTAGTTCGGGGACGTGATCAGGTGGGCGTTGGGGCGGCCCGGGGTGATGCCGAACAGTCCGAGCAGGAACGTCATCAGCTCTGCGGAGTCATCCGGATCCAGGCCGTTCAGCCCGCGTTTGACGCCTTTCGGCTTGCCGGTCGTGCCCGAGGTGTAGTGCATGGTGGCGCCGGCGGTCCGGTCTTCCGGGGCGGTGTCCGGCTGTCCGTCGGTGAGCTCGCTCGCCGGGCGGAAGCCGTCGACCTTCTCGCCCTTCTCGCCGAGGACGAAACGGCGGTGCGGCTCGATGGCCTCCGCTCCCCTGGCGCCCTCCTTGAGATAGCGCGGGTGCACGAAGAAGGCCTTGGCCTCGCTGTCGGACACGATGTACGCGATCTCGGGGCCGGTGAGATGCCAGTTGACCGGGGTGTAGTACCAGCCGGCCTGCATGGCGGCCAGGTAGAGCACGAGCCCGTCGACGCCGTTCGGGACCAGGCCGCAGATGCCGTCCCCTGGCTGGAGCCCTAGGCCGCGCAGGCCGTGGACGAGGCGGTTCGAGCGGGCCAGCAGGTCGCCCGCGCGATGTTCCGTACCGTCAGGGTCAACAGCCGCGATCCACTCGGGATCCGCCTGCGCGAGCCTCCAGAAACCGAGCGTGCCCATGTGAACTCCTTGGAGTTGCGGCGCGGCAAAACAGGAACCTGTTCTCGTTTGCTGCTGGGAGCGTATCCTGGGGCCGAAGTTCGTAGCAAGCGCTTGATTAAACACTTCGGAGGCGTACGTGGAGCTCCTGCCGATCAGCACCCCCCACTGCCGGATCGAACGCGACGGCCACGTCCTGATCGTCACCATGAACCGGCCGGAGGCCCGCAACGCGCTCTCCTCGGACATGCTGATCGGCCTGGCCTCGGCGTGGGCGTACGCGTCGGCGGAGGCCGGGATCCGGGTGGCGATCCTGACAGGCGCGGAGGGCACGTTCTGCGCGGGGGCGGACCTCAAGGCCATGGGGCAGCCCTCCACGGACCCGGAGGTCCAGGCCAGGGCCGCGCAGATCCCCAACTTCCACTGGAAGGGCCTGCTCAGGGAGGACCTGCCCACCAAGCCGATCATCAGCGCCGTGGAGGGCTACGCGGTGGCGGGGGGCACGGAACTGCTGGTGGGGACGGACCTGCGGGTGGTGGCCGAGTCCGCCACGCTGGGCCTGTTCGAGGCCAAGCGCGCCCTCTTCCCCATGGGCGGCAGCGCCGTCCGCCTTCCCCGGCAGATCCCGTACTGCCACGCCATGGACCTCCTCCTCACCGGCCGCGCAGTCACGGCGGCCGAGGCGCTCTCCATGGGACTGGTCAACCGGGTGGTCCCGGACGGCCAGGCGCTGGCCTCGGCGCGCGAGCTCGCCGAGGACGTCGCCACCTCGGGGCCGCTCGCGGTGCAGGCGATCCTGCGTACGTACCGGGACACACTGGGCATGCCGGAGGTGGAGGCGCTGAAGGTGTCGGACGAGATCGGGTGGCCGGTGATCGGCTCGGAGGACGCCAAGGAAGGCACGCGCGCCTTCCGCGAGAAGCGGCCCCCGACGTACCAGGGACGCTGAGGTAGACTGTTCGCGTAGCACGTGAGGCTACACAAGGCTACGATCGGCACATGATGAAGGTCATCACCCAGCGGGAATTCCGCAACAACTCCGCCGCGGTTATGGATCAGGTCGAAGCAGGCGAGATTTTCCACATCACTCGCAACGGTGTCGAGATCGCGGAGCTGCGACCCATCCCACGCAAGCGGCACCTGAGCGCCGAAGAGCTCGTCGCGAGGCATCGCCGGCTCCCACGCGTCGACTACGCCGAGATGCGCCGAGAGGCCGACGAATTCTTCGGCGGCGAAGAGCGCATCGACGACGACCCGTGGGAGCGGCGTCGTGCCTGATCGCCACGCCACCGGAGTGATCGACACCTGCGTTTACATCGATCTGGGCGAGATATCGCCCGACGCCCTCCCGACCATCCCGGAGCTCACAGCCATCACCCTGGCAGAGCTCCACCAGGGGGTGGCCCTGGCGAAGGACGAGGCAACTCGAGCGGTTCGCATGGAGAAGCTGGGGGCAGCGGCTGTCGACTTCGAGCCACTCCCCTTCGACGCGGACGCCGCCGCGCGTTACGGCAGCCTCGTCGCGCTGACGATCGCGGCGAAGCGTGATCCCCGGCCTCGGCGAATCGATCTCATGATCGCCGCAGTGGCATCGAGCCGGGGATTGCCGCTCTACACCCGAAACACCGACGACTTCGTCGGCCTGGAGAGCCTGCTCACCATCGTTCCGGTGTGAGTGTCAGTCCTCGGTGAGGCGCTCCAGTCGCTCCAGAGCCTCGCCGTACTCCTCCACCAGCCCGAACACCACATCCTTCGTCGACCGCACCTGATTCGTGATCCCGATGATCTGCCCGGCGGGGAAGGTGGCCAGCTCGGCGACGTCGGAGCGCCCGATGCGGCGCAGGGCGTCCGAGACCAGCATGAACTGCAGGGGCATCGGCAGCGTGCCGGGCGACTCCTCCGACTCCCACGCCTCCGTCCACTCGTTCTTGAGCAGCCGCGCCGGCTTGCCCGTCCAGCTCCGCGAGCGCACGGTGTCCCTCGACGTGGCCTCCAGGATGCGGCGCTTGGCCATCTCGGGAGTGTCGGCCTCCTCCACGGTCAGCCAGAGCGAGCCGGTCCAGACGCCCTCGGCGCC
>NZ_JBFAHJ010000022.1:0-201605 GCF_040654115.1 Nonomuraea sp. NPDC050786 | reverse complement strand
AGCGGCGGCGGGTGCCGATCTCCTCGAACCCGTAATGCCGGTAGACCGCCTGCGCGCGGGCGAACGGGGCCGTGCCCCAGTTGGACGGCGTACCCGGCGACGCCCCATCACAGAGGCGATCTCGCTCATCCGCTGCAGCTGCCTTGGCAGCACCCGGTCCGAGGCATTTGTCGCCGGCCACCACCACTGGCAGCGGCGCGTTCAACTGGAGGGCCTCCTCCCGAGGTGTGGACACCTCGAGTAGCGCGGCGAGTCGCGCTAGGCCGAGCCGCCCATGAGGATCTCGGTCGGCAGGTAGATGCCGGGCTCCCCCGTAGGGCCCTCCTCGATCTCCCGCAGGCAGCGCTCCACCAACGCGACAGCGATCTGCTCGAACGGCACCCGCACGGTCGTCAGCGGCGGATCCGTCAGCCACTGCAGAGGACCACCGTCGAAGCCGGTCACGGCCACGTCGTGGCCGACCCTCAGCCCCGCCGACCGTACGGCGCGGATCGCCTCGACGGCCAGCCAGTCGGCCGCGGTCACCACGGCGGTGGGGCGCCGCCGCCCGGACAGCAGCCTGCTCACGGCGGCCTCGACCTTCGCCTGCGGCTGCTGCACCACCCAAGAGCCGGGCACGGACAGGCCGTGGTGGCGCGCCCGGGCGCGGAAGCCCTCCACCCGCTCGGTGAACCAGTAGCCCGGCTGGCGGGGCCCCACGTAGGCGATGTCCTCGTGCCCTTTGCCGACCAGGTAGTCGACCATGGAAGCGATGCCCGCGGCATTGTCCACATCCACCCACGACTGCGGCAGGTCGGCCTCGGTGCGCCCGAACGAGGCGAAGGGCATGCCCACTCCCGAGAGATAGCGGGCCCGCGGATCGTCGATGCTGGAGTCGCTGATCAGGAATCCGTCGACGCCGTGGGCCGCCACGAGCTCGCTCAGGCGGTCGGTGACGTCGCCGCTCGAGGTGAAGACGAGGATCTGGTAGCCCCGCTGCTCGGCCTCACGCAGCAGCGGCGACACGAAGGACACGGCGAAGACCTGGTTACGCTCCAGCAGCTCGCCGGAGATGTGGAACCCGAGCTGACGGGTACGCTGCAGCCGGAGGCTGCGT
Source organism: Nonomuraea sp. NPDC050786 (assembly GCF_040654115.1). NCBI lineage: Bacteria > Bacillati > Actinomycetota > Actinomycetes > Streptosporangiales > Streptosporangiaceae > Nonomuraea > Nonomuraea sp. NPDC050786. Next base: position 200,509 of record NZ_JBFAHJ010000022.1, on the reverse strand, counting down.
GCCTGCCGGTTGGGCTGGTAGCCGAGATCCTGCACCGCCTCCAGCACCCGCAGGCGGGTCTCCTCGGGGATGCCGCTGCCCGGCCGCTCGTTGATGACGAAAGAGACAGTGGTCGGCGAGACGCCGGCGAGCCGCGCCACGTCCGCCATGGTAGGGCGCCGCCTGCGCGCCCGGGCTCCCTGCCTGGTGCTCATCGGCCGCTCCGTGCTGATCTCTCTCCCACCGCTCCCCGGTCGCTCCGGGCCGATCCCCCGACCGCCGCCCGGCAGGCCGCCGCCACCGCGACGCCCAGGCGGCGACGGCGAAACCGGGGGGCTTCACGCACGTGCATGCGCCCGGCCTGCCGGCTGGGCGTGATCAGCCTAGCGCAGGTGGTCCGGCCGATGAGTACCGCCTGTCGCGTGACTCTTCCGTGTGCATCGGACATGTGTGCCCCCCGTTCCGGTGGCGGACCCGGCGCCGACAGTGCCGGGCGCCGGGTCCGCCTGCGTCTCGCCCAGCTCACTTGAACAGGGCGTTGACCTGCTCGTTGGCCTTGGTCAGAGAGCTCGCCGGGGCGGTGCCGGCGACCACGGCGTCCATGGCCGGCTTCATGATGGCTTCGATCTGGGCGGCGTGGTCGGTGATCGGGAAGAGGAAGGTCGTCTTCTCCTTGACGTTCACGGTGAACGCCTCGACGTCGACGCCCTTCTCCGCGAACTTCTTCTGCGCGACATCCACCGCGGCGGGGATGGCCGGGAAGACGACCGCGTGCTCACCGACGACGTTCTGGCAGGCGGGGGAGGCGAGATACTTCACCCACTCCCACGCGGCGTCCTTGTTCTTGGTGCCGGCGTAGATGGAGTCGGCGAGGCCGTTGAACATGCTCATCCGCGTCCCGCTCGGGCCGGCGGGCAGCGGGGCGAGCGCGGGCTCGAACTTCGCGGACTTGGCGCCGAAGACCGAGCCGATCATCCAGCTGCCGTTGGTCCCCATGGCGGCCTTGCCCGCGGAGAGCATGTCGTTCCAGGCCACGCCCTCGGTCGCCTTGAGCGGCGGCATGTAGCCCTTGTCGATCAGGCTCTTCCACCAGGTGATGGCTTCCTGGAACTTGGGGTCGTCGTAGTTGTAGTGACTGCCCCAGGGGTTCTTGTCGGTGAACTTCCAGCCGTTGCTGGCGGCGTACATGCTCCACTGGGTCTGGCCCACGCCGTTGCCGGAGCTCTCGAGCCACAGGCCGTAGGTGTCGACCTTGCTCTTGTCGAAGCCGGGCTCGTCGCCGTGCTTGCCGTTCTTGTCCACGGTCAGCTTGGCGATGATCTTCTCGTAGGTGCCGCCGTCGGTCGGATTCCACGCCATGCTCTTCAGCTGCTCATCGGTGATCCCCGCCTTCTCGGTCAGCTTCTTGTTGTAGAAGACGGCGATGGTGTCCCAGTCCTTGGGCAGGCCGTAGCGCTTGCCGTCGGCGCCGACCCACAGGTCGGCCAGGCCCTCCGCGTAAATGCCGGTGTCCACCTTGTCGCGCTTGACGAGGTCGTCGATCGGCAGGATGGTGCGCTTCGTGACGAACTCGGGGTACTTGGCCAGGTGGTTGGTGAAGACGTCCGGCGCGGACCCGGAGACGAAGCTCGTGGTGAGCTTGGTCCAGTAGTCGTCCCAGCCGAGCTGGGTGATCTTGACCGAGATCTTCGGGTGGGCCTTCTGGAAGTCGGTGGCGCACTGCTGGTAGGCCGGCTGCTGGTTGGCGTCCCAGAGCCAGTAGGAGATGGTCGCCTTCCCGTCGGCGGAGGCGGCCCCTCCGCTGTTGCCGCCGCCGCAGGCAGCGAGGGCCAGCGACAGCAGGGCGACGCCGGCGACCGCCGGCAGCTTCTTGATCATCAATGTGTCCTTTCCGGTGGAGCTTGGCGAGAAGAGCGGGGGGTCACTTCAGACCGGAGAACTGGATGGAGTTGACGACGCGCTTGCCGAACGCCGCGAACAGCAGGAGCACCGGCAGCGCCGCGACGAGCGTGGCGGCCATGAGCCCGGCCCAGTCGGGGCTGCCCTGCGGCGTCTGGGACTTGAACACGCCGAGCGCCACGGTGAGCACGCGGACGTCGTCGTCCGTGGGATCGGTGACGAGCAGCGGCCAGAAGTACTCGTTCCAGGAGTTGATGTAGGTGAGGATGGACAGAGTGGCGATCGGCGCGGCGCTCATGGGCAGGATGAGGCGGAAGAAGATGCGGGGATAGCCGGCGCCGTCGAGCATCGCGGCCTCCTCGACCTCGCGGCTCACGTTCAGGAAGAACTGCCGCAGGAAGAAGACCGCGAACGGGGTCATGAAGAGGTACGGCAGCACGATCGCGGCGAAGGTGTTGAGCAGTCCCAGGCTCTTCATCAGCTCGAAGTTGGGCAGGTGGATGAAGATCGGCGGGACCATGAGCGCGGTCAGGAACAGGAAGAACACCTTGTCCCGGCCGGGCCAGCGCAGCCGCGCAAAGGCGTAGGCCGCCATGGCGCTGAAGAACACCTGGCCGACCGTGATGACCGTGGCGACGAGCACCGAGTTGCGCAGGTACAACCAGAATCTGATGGAGGCTCCCGACCCGCCCTGGGCCTGGGCCTCCTGGATGGTGGCCGCCCCGAACACCCGCTCGTATCCACCGAGGGTCGGCGCCACCGGCAGCCAGGACGAGGGGTCGGAGAACAGCATCCGGTTGTTCGACAGCGAGGTGCGCAGCATCCAGTAGAACGGGAACAGCGTGAGCAGGACGAAGATCCAGAGCACCGCCCAGGCGGCGATCCGGCCGATGCGGACCCGACGTGCCTGGCGTGCGGCCGGGCCGGCCGCCACGGTCTTCGCCGAGGGCATGCTTATCGCGGTCATGGCAGCGCTCCTCTAAGACAGGTCCGACTCGCCCGCACGCAGCAGGCGCATCTGGAGCATCGAGACACCGGCGAGGATGACGATCAGGGCGACCCCCATCGCGGAGGCGTAGCCGAAGTCGAACTGGCTGAAGGCCTTCTCGAAGATGTAGTAGTAGATGACCTTGGAGGCGTCCGCCGGGCCGCCCTGGGTGGTGACGGCCACGGTGTCGAAGATCTGGAAGGATCCGATCACCGTGATGACCAGCACCATCGCCAGCACCGGCCGCAGCAGCGGCAGCGTGATCCGCCAGAACGAGCGCCACTCCGTGGAGCCGTCCACCGCCGCCGCCTCGTAGAGCGACCTCGGGATCGCCTGCAGGCCGGCGAAGATCAGCAGCGCCGTGTAGCCCATGTGCCGCCAGACGTTCACCAGCGCGATCGTCGGGATCACCAGGTGCTCTTCCCCGAAGAACCCGAAGGGGCCGAGCCCGATCCAGCCGAGGAACTGGTTGGCCACGCCGAGGGTGTAGTCGGCCATCCAGTACCACACCAGCGCGACGACCACGTTCGCGACGAGGTACGGCAGCAGCAGCACTCCGCGCAGGAAGCTCGACTTGGTCAGCCGGTGCATCAGGACCGCCAGGACGACCGCCACGATCGTCTGCACTCCGATGTTGATGACGACGTACTCCAGGGTCACCGCGAGGGAGCTCCAGAAGGATCCGTCACCGATGAGCTTGGTGTAGTTCGACAGTCCCGACCACTCGGGCGGGGTGAGCAGGCTGTAGTCGGTGAAGCTCAGGTACACGCCGCGGATCGTGGGCCAGAGGTAGAAGACCGCGAACCCGAGCATCGCGGGAAGGATGAAGAAGAGCGCGGCCCGATGATCCCGCCTCTTGTGCGATGGGGCCTGTGGCGGCCTGCGGCGCCCGGCGGGCGCCCCGGGTCTTGGTGTGGGAACGGAGACGGTGTCCGCCATCGATCACTCCCTGGTCAGCCGGAGCAGCAGTAGGTGTTCTGGATGGAGATCGGGGGCCTGGATCCCGGCCTGTTCCAGGACCGAGCCGGGAAGGCGGAGCTCGCCGCGGGCCAGCCACGCCGGGAGTACGTGATTCACGCCGACAGCCACGTCGCCGGGTGCCAGCGGCTCGATCCGGTACATCGCGCCGGGGTCCAGTGCGGGCAGCCGCACCCGGCCGGGTGGCGCGACGACCGAGGTCGCGACCGCGACCAGCGCGAAGATCGCCTCGGAGCGGTCCTGCGCGACCACGCCGTGCACCCAGAGCGCGGGGTCCGGGTGATCGGCGCGGACGATCCGCCCCGTGTGCAGCAGGCCGCGCACGTCCTTGTAGAGCGCGATCCAGCGGGCGAGCTCCGCTCGCTCGGCGTCCGAGGCGGAGGTGAGGTCCCATTCGATGCCGAAGTGGCCGAACAGCGCGGTCCCCGCGCGGAAGGCGAGGTCGTGGCGCCGGCCGGTGGTGTGCGCGTGCGCGGCTCCCACGTGCGAGCCGATGAGCTCGGGCGGGAGCAGGAGCTGGGTCCAGCGCTGGATCGACTGGCGTTCCAGGGCGTCGATGCAGTCGCTGCCCCACACCCGGTCCGTCCGCTGCAGGATGCCGAGGTCCACCCGCGCCCCTCCAGAGGAGCAGGACTCGATCTCCAGGCCGGGGTGGCGCCGGCGCAGCTCGTCCAGCAGCCGGTAGACCGCCAGCGTCTGCCGGTGGACGGCCGGCTCTCCGAGCGGGCTGTGGCCCGCGTCGATCAGGTCGCGGTTGTGGTCCCACTTCAGGTAGTCGATGGCGTACTCGGCGATCAGCCGGTCCAGGCGGTCCAGCACGTACGCGTACGCCTCAGGGTGCACGAGGTCGAGCACCTGCTGGCGGCGTGCCTCCGGCGGCATCCGCCCGCCGGTCGACATGATCCACTCCGGGTGGGCCCTGGCCAGGTCGGAGTCGGGATTGATCATCTCCGGCTCGACCCACAGCCCGAACCGCATCCCGAGTCCGCGCACGTGATCGACCAGGGGGTGCAGGCCCTGCGGCCAGACGTCCTCGTCCACATACCAGTCGCCGAGGCCGGCGTGATCGTCGCGGCGGTGGCGGAACCAGCCGTCGTCCAGGACGAACCGCTCCGCCCCCACCTCGGCCGCCCGGTCGGCGAGCGCGCACAGCTTGGCGAGGTCGTGGTCGAAGTAGACGGCCTCCCAGGTGTTCATGACCACGGGACGCGGGGCCGGCGGGTGGCCGGGCCGGGTGCGCAGGTGCCGGTGGAAGCGGTCCGACACGTCGTCCAGCCCGTGGCCGTAGGCCGCGTACAGCAACGGAGTCGTGTACTCCTCCCCCGGCTCCAGCCGTACCTCGCCGGGCAGGAGCAGCTCGCCGCCGCCGATGACGGCCCGGCCGTCCGGCAGGCGCTCGGCGTAGGTGACGTGGTTGCCGCTCCAGCCCACGTGCACCGCCCACACCTCGCCGGAGCGGAATCCGAAGCCGGGAACGCCCGCCGCCAGCAGCAGCGACGCGTCGGCTCCGGTGCGGCCGCGCCGGTTCTCCCGGACCCGGGAGCCCACCGTGAACGGCTGGCGCTGCGGTGACCGCTCGCGCAGGTGCCGTCCGGTCAGGTCGAGCAGCTCAGCGGCCGCGGCGGGCACCGGCAGGCTGAGCACGAGGCCGTCCAGCACGTACGGCTCGGCCGGATGCCGGTTACGCACCGCGGCCCGCATCGTGATCAGGCCGGTGTCGTCGAGTGCGAGCCACAGCGTCAACTCCAGGGCCGCGGCCTCGTCCACGGCCTCGACGCGAACCTCCGCGCCATCGGCGTGCGCCGAGGTCACCGTGAACAGCGGCGACCAGGCCGTGCCGCCCCGATGCCCGCGCAGTCCCGGCAGCCCCGGCCAGCCGGTCGCGTGCTCGGCGACCATCGAAAGGGCCGCGGGCGTGTCGAGACCGTTGGAGACGACGGCGGGAATGGCGGCGAGGGCCAGGTCGCGCAGCTCCGCCGACGTGACGTCTCCGAGGTCGCCACCCCAGTGGAGCACGCTCGGCAGGCGCGGCCCGCCCACGTCCAGGACCAGGCTGACACCGCCTGCCCGCAGGTGGATCGGCTCCGGCCGGCTCACCGCGGCGCCGTACGGCGCCGTCGGCTCCCCGGCTCGTATGCCGGTCTCTTGGGTCACTGCGGCACCTCCCACTACGTGGCTAAGCTTTAGTAAATCGATTTAGGAAGCACCAATCGCCATGGCGATCAAGAGAGGAAGCCATGGGAGACCAGAAGGAGTTTCGATTTACTAATTGCTTTTAGTCGCTAAGTTGGCCTCAAAAGTGCCCTGGCATGAACCGCATGTCAATCCCTCGTTACGAGTCCGTTACGCTGATCGCACATACGGTAAGCGCTTGCCGGTCCGCTGCTCCAGGCGCGCCGTGCGTCTGGCGTCGCGCTTCTTGCCGGAGATGTCCGCTGCGGTGATCGGGCAGGGCGCGGCCCACGGCCGCCGGCGGACATGATCCGTCCGGCGGCCCACCGGAACTCGTCAGGCGAGCGTCTTGAAGGAGATCCACACGTCCGGCGGCTCGTCGGGCAGGTTCGGTACGGGCCTGCGCTCCTCGGTCCAGTCGTCTCCGGCGATCTCCGTGGCCACGCGCCGCCAGAACGTCACGGCGCCCGCGTTGGCGTCCTGGAAGGCGATCTCCCAGCTTCCCGGGTGTCGGGCGACGATGTCCTTGACGGCTCGCAGGCCGATCCCGCTCCGGCGCGCGCCGCGTACCACGAAGAAGCTGTTCAGCACCCGTACCGGGCCGTCAAGCCCGCGCACGAACGCCAGGCCGGCGGGGTGGTCGCCGCTCATGATCAGGTATGGCGCCCAGCCGGCGTCGTGGAAGGCGGAGTGGAGCCGCTCGCTCCTGAACGTGCCGTCGGGATGGGGCAGTCCGCCCTGGAACTCCGACATGTCATGGCGGAACATCAGCCAGAGGCGTTCCACGGTGGCGTGGTCGGCGCCTGTCGCGGGCCGCACGGAGAAGTTGTCATCAAGCATGAAAAAAGCCTCCCGCCGGAAGGGCGGAAGGCTTAAGGCTGAGGCAGTGATCATAGCAGGTCCTGCGATGGTCTCGGGCCTCGTACGGAGTCGGGGCCGCGCGGATGCCGCAACGGCCAGGCTCGACCCTGCGCGGGATCACCGCGCGGCGGTGCGGAATAGTGACACCGTGACTCCTTCGCTCCCTGAAGGAAGCGGCTTCTCGCTAAGCCGCTTGCGCAGCCTCACGAAGGGCAAGCCCTGCCCTCAAGATGTTGATCGCCGCGTTCACGTCGGCGTGTGCGGCATGCCCGCACGCCGTACAGGCGAACTCGGCTTGGGCCAGGCGGTTCTCCTTCGCGACGTGGTGCTCGCCATCGCTCGTGGTGACCAGCGACGCCACGCCCATGTCGATCCCGGCGACCGCTCTGGTCGCGGGCAGGGGCACGGCGGGGACGTCGTCGCACGACAGTACGACGTACCAGCGGGAGCCTTCCCGTTTGACGCTGATCGTCTTCACCCGGCCCTTCACGGCCCGGTGCTGGTGCACCCGCACATGTCCGATGCCGAGCAGGTAGACCCGTCGCACCGGTTCGTGCGGTTGGGAGTCCCACCTCGCGCCGTTCTTGGTCGCGGGCCACTCCACGATGTCGAACCGGCCCCGGCCCTTGAAGCGCGGGTACCCGGCCTTCTGCCCGGCCCTGACTCTGCGGAACGCCGCGAACGCCCTGTCGAGACGGCGCAGGGTCTGCTGCTGGGAGCCTGCCGACCAGCGGCCCTGCCCGTCAGGGTCGGCTTTGCGGATCTCTTTCAGCTCCGCCGACTGCTCGCCGTAGCGGATCGTGACACCGGCCTTGGCGTAGGCGGTGCGGCGGTGCTCCGGCGCGGCGTTGTAGAGCTGCCGGTGATCTTCCAGGCACTGCGTGAGCGCGGCGGCCTGCTTGCCGGTGGGGCGCAGCAGGAACGTGACCGACCTGCGCACTCCCACCTCCCACGTTCGGTAACGAGACGACCACGGTATCGGCCGGCACCGACAAAACCCGGAAGGACAGCTGTGATGCGCGGACCAGGCAGGGCAGGGCACGCTCGGGCCTTGACGGCCCTCCCGCTCACGATTCCCCCGACGGCTGAAGCCGCCGGTCCCTTCGGGAGCATCTGATGGCACGGCGAGCGCTGCTGGCGGGGATCGACGTGGGCACCACCCACGTCAAAGTCGGGCTCTTCGACGAGCGAGGCGCCCGGGTCGCGTCAGTGCGCGAGACCACCCCGCGCGAACTGCCCGCCGTCGTGGCCACGGTGTCGCGGGCGCTCGGCGAGTGCGCCGCACGGGCCGGGCGCGGGCCGGACGCGATCGGGGTCGCGGGCATGGCCGAGACCGGCGTGCCGCTGGACGGGACCGGCCGGCCGCTCATGCCGCTGCTGTGGTGGAACGACCCCCGGGCCGCGCAGGAGGCCGCCGGGCTGAGCCGGGACGCGGCGGCGCTGTACGCGCTGACCGGCCGCCGGGCCGACCCGAAGGCGCCGCTGGCCAAGTGGCTGTGGCTGCGGACCCACGCGCCGGACGTGCTGGAGTCGATGCGGTGGTGGGCGCACGTGCCCGACGCCGTGGCGTACGCGCTCACGGGCCGGCTGCGGACGCACGAGACGCTGGCCGCCCGCACCTTGGCCTATGACACGGGGGCCGGAGCCTATGACCCGGACCTGCTGTCGCTGGCCGGGCTGCGGGTCGAGCAGCTGCCTCCCACGGCTGGGGCGGTGGAGCCGGTCGGCCCGCTGACGGCCCCGGTGAGCGGGGTGGCGGCCGGCGTCCCCGTGGTGATCGCGGGGCACGACCACGCGGTGGGGTCGTGGGCGTCGGGCGTACGACGCCCCGGGGACGTGGCCGACTCCCTCGGCACGGCGGAGGCGGTGATGGTGCTGTCGGACTCCCGGCCGGACCCGCGCACCGGTCTGGCCCTCGGCATCACGACCGACCCGTCACTGGACGGCGCCCGCACCGTGGTGGTCGGCGGGCTTCCCACGAGCGGCGCCATGCTCGACTGGGTGCTGGGACTGCTGGCGCCCGAGGGCGGGCACTCCCCCTCCCGCAGCGGACGAGCCGGGGACCGGGAGAGCGGGCGCGCCCCCTCAGCCGGGGAGCGGGAGAGCGGGCACGCCCCTTCCCCCGGCGGCGGAGGCGGATATGACGCCCTGCCGGGGCTGCTGGACGGGGTGCGGCTGCCGACGGGGATCGTCATGGAGCCGTACCTGCGGGGCCGGGTCGCGCCCGCGCCCGATCGCGACCGCCGCGTGACCGTGTCGGGGCTCGGCCCCGAGCACACGCCCGGCGACCTGCTGGCGGCCGCCGTCGAGGGCACCTGCCTGCATGCCCGCTGGATGCTGGACGAGCTCACCGCCGTGACCGGCACCGCCCCCGAGCGTCTCGTCGTCCTCGGCGGGCAGGTCAGGATCCCGCTGTGGACGCGGGTCAAGGCCGCGGTGTCGCCCGTCCCCGTCGAGGTGGTGCGGGACGGCGACGCGGTGTGCGCCGGCGCGGCGCTGATCGCCGGGCAGGCCGGCGGCTCGCTCGACGACGTGCCGCTGCTCCCCCGCGACGTCCCGCCGCACGATCCCCGCCTCGCCGCCGCGTACGTCCACGTGTACGAGCGCTTCCTGGCCTCGGCCCGCGAGCCCGGATGACGCATGCGACCGGAGCGGGGCCATCGGAGAACCCTCGCGACCACGATCGGAGCACTCATGACCAGTCCGCAGAGCGGCACCCCCGCGCCGACGCTCGACCTGCTGGCCCGCCCTTCCGGCGGGTTCGCCATGGTGGCGATGGACCAGCGCGAGAGCCTCAGGCAGATGTTCGCGGCGGCGACGGGCGAGCGGGTGGGCGATGAGACGTTGACCGGGTTCAAGCTGGCGGTGGCGCGCGAGGTCGGCCCGTACGCCTCGGGCTTCCTGATCGACCAGGAGTACGGGTTCGGCCGGGTGGCCGCCGAGGGCCTGGTCCCGGGCGGCCTCATCATCGCCGTTGACCTCCTCCGGCAGGACCCCGACGGTCCCGTCGAGGACACCTCCATCGACGAGCGGGTCGATCTGGCCGCCGCCCGCGGGGCCGGGGCGGTGGCCGCCAAGCTGCTGCTGATCTGGCGCGACGACGAGCACCGCGCGCGGCGCCTGGAGACCGCCGCCGAGTTCGTACGGCGCTGCGCCGAGGCGGGGCTGCTCTCCGTGCTCGAAGGCGTCGCCAGGCCCCCGGCCGGGGCGGACGGGCCCTTCGACGGGCCTGCCGCGATCCGCGCGGCCGCCAGGGAGCTGGCCGGGCTGCGGCCCGATCTCTACAAGGCGCAGGTGCCGCTCGGAGGGGCCGCGCCCGAGGAGCGGCTGGTGGAGGAGTGCGCACGGCTCGACGAGGTGATCCCGGTGCCGTGGGTGGTGCTCTCCCAGGGCGTGGAGCGGGACGACTTCCCCGCCGCCGTGCGCGCCGCCTGCCGCGCGGGCGCTTCCGGGATGCTCGCCGGGCGGGCCGTCTGGAGTGACGTGGTGGGTCGCGGGGATGTGGCCGCCGAGCTGCGCACCCGTTCCGTGCCGCGGCTCCGGCACCTGGCCTCGATCGTCGACGCCCACGCCCGCCCGTGGCACGCGCCGCGCGCCACGACCACCTGACGCACGCGGAACCCGCCGCGCGGGCAGGGGTCCTTGCCGGTTCGATCATCTCCGCCTTCAATGGAGCCTCAAACGGGTGATCCAGGAGGGGCCGATGCGCGGCTTGCGAGCGTCCGCTGTCGTTCTGATGATCGTTCTCACGACGCTCGCGGCCGCGGATCCCCCGGCCACGTCCGTCGCCGCACCCTCCGATCCGAAGGATCCGGAGCCGGCCTCGCTGGTCACGCTCTCCGTGCCGGACCGGACGGCGATGGAGCGGCTGGCGGCCTCGGGCGCCGACCTCACCGAGCGGATGCGGCCGCAGCCGGACGGCAGCGTCCAGGTGGACGCGGTGGTCACGCCCAGCCAGCTCGCGGCCTACCAGGCGCTCGGCGCGAGCCTGGCCCCGGAGACGCCGCCGCCCCCGGCCACGGCGCAGTCCACCGCCGCGAAGGACCAGCTGGTCGTCGAGCGGGCGGTCTGGTTCAGGTCCCGCGACGGGTACTTCCTGTCCGTCGAGGCGTCCAGCAGCGCCGGCGAGGCCGCCACGCTCAGCGTGACGTGGACGGGCCAGGGCGGCTCGACCGGCCGGGCGCCGATGACGCCGTACGTGGACGCGGGCGCGTACCTGGGCCACCAGTTCAGCGCCCCGGTGCCGGCCACGAGCCGGCCGCAGTGGGTCACCGTCACCTCGGCGACCGGCGGCACGGCTGAGGCGAGAGTCAGAGCGTGGCCCGACGGCGAGCGCCCGGACCGGGCCGGCCCCGGCTACCAGAAGGACTTCGTCACCCAGTACATGCCGCCCGCGCAGCTCAACGAGCGGATCAGGGCGCTGCACCGGCGCTTCCCCAAGCTCACGGAGCTGATCACGCTGCCGTACCCGACCAACGGCTACCGGCGGCACGCCCAGGCCCTGATCGGGACGCCGCCGGCCGCGGCCGTCGTCGTCACCTCCGACGCCTACGGCTCCGAAGGCGGCAACGACCTGGCCGTCGAGCTGGCCGACCCGGGCGTGCCCGGCAGGCCGCTGCGGGTCACCGTGAACGGCAAGATCATCACCGTCAGCCTGGCCACCGACGGCTCGGGGGCGCCCGCCAGCACCGCCGCCCAGGTCGCCGCCGCGATCAACGCCACCGCGAGCAACGCCGTCGGGGGCAACGCCGTCGGGGGCAACGCCTCCTCGAGCAACGCCGTCGGGGGCAACGCCTCTTGGAGCAACACCACCAAGGGCAGCGGCGTCAAGGCCACCACCTACCGGGCCGACCCGGGCGCCGGCATCATGGCGCCCGCGCCGCTCACCCAGCTCAGCGACTTCCTCCACGCGCCGGCCGACGTCTCCCGGGCGCCCGCGCGGGTGCTGGCCCTGCGCATCGGCGCGCACCGCGACGGCACCCGCACCGGCGTGCTCGCCTACGCCCAGGAGCACGCCCGCGAGTGGGTGGCGCCCCTGGTCGTCGTCGAGGCGGCCGAGCGGCTGCTGCGCAACCAAGCCCACGACAAGGCCACCCGCAGGCTGCTGGAGCGCACCGACATCTTCATCGTGCCGACCGTCAACCCGGACGGCGCGAACTACAGCTTCTACGACTTCAACGCCCAGCGGAAGAACATGACGAACCACTGCCCGCCGCAGCAGTCCGACCCGGCGCAGCGCAACACCTGGGGCGTGGACGTCAACCGCAACTACGCGACTGGCTCGCTCTCCGACGGGTACTTCGGCGCCTCGGCCAACTGCCAGAGCGGCACGTACGCGGGACCGGCCGAGCACTCCGAGCCCGAGAGCCGCAACGTCATGTGGCTGGCGCAGGCGTACCCCAACATCAAATTCGCCATGAACGTGCACAGCTACGGCGGCTACTTCATGTGGCCGCCCGGCGCCTACAAGCTCGACGGCCGCGTCACCCTGCCCAGGCCCACGGCCCAGCAGGAGGCGTACTTCCTGCGCTCGGCCCGCACGATCGAGGAGGCCATCGCCGCCGAGCGCGGCACCGTCACCTGGCCGCAGCAGACGGGGCCGGTCACGGACGTGCTCTACTCCGCCGCCGGCAACTCCGCCGACGAGCTCTGGTACGAGCACGGCGTCTACGGCTGGGACTTCGAGGTGGGCGCCGACCTGTGGAACCCCGCGACGCGGGCGTGGGAGGGCGTGGGCTTCCAGCCGCCGTTCGCGGAGGGACACGCCGAGGCCATGGAGTTCGCGTCCGGGCTGATCTCGCTGGTCGGGGTCGCCGCCGACTTCCGTGAACCCTGATCCGCCGCTACCTGAAATGTGATCGAATGTTAGAACAGGTCAGGCAGCCGTGGCCTTACGGCCCGGCGTCAGCGGCCGGGACGACCGGGGCGCGGTCGTGGTCCCGCGCGCCCCTCACCACTTCCTGAGACACCTCGCTCGCTCCACGGCGGCCCCGCCCTCTTGGCGCTGCCGCGTGTAGGAGATGGCTTCGAACTCCGCGGGCGGTCGGTGACCGCAGGCGGTATGGAGACGGCGGTGGTTGTACCGGTCGAGGTATTCAAGCGTCGCCAGCTCCAGGGCATCGAGGCCCGGCCAGGGCCCGTGAGAGGCACGTCGGGCGCCGCGCGGGAAGCGTCATGAAACATCACTCCAGGGGCAGGGGGCGGCGCGGCACCGGCGCGGTGTGGATGAGAGACGTGGTCGTGTGACCGTACGGGGTGAACAGGTCGAGGATCGGTTCGAGCTCGTCGACCGTCCGCAGGTGCATCGTGAAGTAGAAGCAGTCCTCGCCGGTCATTCTGTAGCACTCGACGATCTGGGGAACCTCCTGGGCGATCTTGGAGATGCGTTGGAGCTCCCGGATCATCGGGCGGATCCGGACCATCACGGTGACCGGGAAGCCCAGGGCCCGCGGGTCGACCTCGGCGCGATAGCCGGTGATCACCCCGCTCTCCTCCAGCCGCTGCACCCTGTCGGCCACCGCGGGCGCGGACAGGGCGACCCGGCGGCCCAGTTCGGCGAAGCTCGCTCTGGCGTCGACCTGCAGCTCGGCGAGGATACGAAGGTCGAGGGCGTCGAGTCCCTTCGCTTCGTATGTCCGCTCGGGTCTGATCCTTCGGTTCGCCATTCTCCTAAACTACGGGCTGACCGACGATGGCGTCATGCCGCCCACCAGCCCTCGCGCTGTGCTCTCCGCAGCGCCTCCATGGACCTATTTCATCGCAAGCGCCGTCTTCCACTACCTCGGCCCGGCCTTCGCCGTGCTGCTGTTCGCCAGGCTCGCCCCGCTCGGGGTCGCGGCGCTGAGGATCTGGAGCGCCGCGCTGGTTCTCGCGCTCTGGCGTCGTCCCTGGCGGATCCTCGCGCGGCTCGACGCCGAGGGGCGGCGGACGATCGCCGCCTGGGGCGCGGTGCTCGCGGCCATGAACGTCTGTTTCTACCTGGCGATCGCCCGCGTGCCCCTCGGGACCGTCGCCGCGATCGAGTTCCTGCCGGTCATCGTGCTCGCCGCGCTCGGTGCCCGTACGGCGCGTAACCTCGTGGCACTCGTGGCGGCGGTAAGCGGGGTACACGTGCTGACCGGCGTCTAGCTGGCCGGGGAGCCGCTGGGGCTGGTGTTCGCCTTCGCCAACGCGGTGCTGTTCGCTGCCTACATCGTGCTGGCCCACCGTACGGCTCGGCGCCTGCACGGTGTCAGCGGCATCGACGGGCTGGCCGCGGCCATGCTGGCCGCCTGCGTGTTCGTCGCGCCGGTGGCCGTCTGGCAGGCCGCTCCGGCGGCGCTCGACCCGGTCGTGCTCGCCGCCGGGTTCGGAGTGGGGATCTGTTCGTCGGTGATCCCGTACGTGTGCGATCAGCTCGCCATGGCACGCATGGCTCGGTCGACGTACGCGCTGCTGGTGGCGCTGCTCCCGGCCACGGCGGTGGCGATCGGCACCGTGGTGCTCCGGCAACTCCCCTCACTCGCCGAGCTGGCCGGAGTCGGGCTCGTGGTGCTCTCAGTCGCGCTCCATCGGGAACGCCCGGCCTCCTCTGCCCACGGTGAAGACGGCGCCCTCACAGAAAGGTGACGAGATGCGATACATGAGGCTGGGCTCGTCAGGTCTGCGGATCTCCCGGATCTGCCTGGGCATGATGACGTACGGCGATCCGGATTCCTGGGAGTGGCTGCTGCGCGAGGACGCGGCCGAGCCGATCGTGCGGCGCGCGGTCGAGGCCGGTGTGACGTTTTTCGACACCGCCGACATGTACTCCGACGGCGTGAGCGAGGAGATCACCGGGCGGCTGCTCGGCAAGCTCTTCGCGCGCCGCGACGACTACGTTCTGGCCACGAAGGTCTACTTCCCGACGGGGCCGGGCCCGAACGACCGAGGGCTGTCCCGCAAACACGTGCTGGCCGCCGTCGACGCCTCGCTGGCCAGGCTCGGAACCGACTACGTCGACCTGTACCAGATCCACCGCTGGGACCACGAGACGCCGATCGAGGAGACCATGGAGGCCCTGCACGACGTGGTGCGGGCCGGTAAGGCCCGCTACATCGGAGCCTCCAGCATGTACGCCTGGCAGTTCGCCAAAGCCCAGCACACGGCCCTGACGGCCGGCTGGACCAGGTTCGTGTCGATGCAGAACCACTACAACCTCGTGTACCGGGAGGAGGAGCGGGAGATGATCCCGCTCTGCCTGGACCAGGGGGTGGGCGTCATCCCGTGGAGCCCGCTGGCCCGCGGCCTGCTCACCGGCAGCCGCCACCGCGACAGCGGGCCGCGCACGCTGCGATCAGCCAGCGACCAGCTGGCCGACAGCATGTACGAGGACGCGGATTTCGACGTGGTGGACGTGGTGCGTACGATCGCCGGCGAACGAGGCCTGCCACCGGCGCAGATCGCGCTCGCATGGCTCCTCGCACGGCCCGGGGTGAGCGCGCCGATCGTCGGGGCGAGCAAGGTGGGCCATCTGAACGACGCGATCGCGGCGGTCGACGTGTGTCTGAGCGAGGAGGAGACGGCCCGGCTGGAGGCCCCCTACCGGCCACACCGGATCATCGGGCACTCCTGACCGTGACAGCACCGCGCGGAGGCCACGTGTCCCACCGTAACGCCCGGCTGACCGTGCCCGGCCCGTATCGGGCCCGTCCTCGGGCTGGCGCCGTCCACCGTGCATCGGATCCTCACCAGACATCGCCTGCACCGCCTGGCATGGCTGGACCGGCCTACCGGCCAGATGATCCGCCGCTACGAACGCGACCGGCCCGGCGAGCTCGGGGGTCCTGGCCGTGTGCGGGCTCATCTGCCTCCTGGTGGGCGCGGTGGCCGGTGGCATCGCGATTCTCGCGGGGGCGGCAGTCTTCCCTCGCCTTCTTCGCCACCCGGAACAACGCCGCAGGGCTACCGCGATGAGTTCCGTGCCCTGCCCGGGTTGTAGTCCTGACGAACCGAACCCGACCGATTCGGAAAGGACGACACCATGCCGGTGGAGACCCGGGACCAGGCGCTGATCCGGACCCTGATCGAGCGCTGGGCCGAGGCGGTGCACCGCGGCGACCTGGAGGGCGTCGCCGCCGACCACGCCGACGACATCGTGATGTACGACGTGCCGCCGCCCTACGAAGGGCTACGCGGTCTTGAGGCGTACCTGAAGGTCTGGCCGCCCTTCTTCCGCTGGCAGGCGCAGGGGGCCTCGTTCGCGATCGAGTCGCTGGAGGTCACCGCGGGCGAGGACATCGCCTTCGCGTACGCCCTGCTGCGCTGCGGCACCGAGGAGGACCTGCGCCGCGACCCCGCCAACCGGCTGCGCCTGACCCTCGGCCTGCGCAGGCAGGACGGCCGGTGGGTGGTCGCGCACGAGCACCACTCCTTCCCGTACGTGGCGCGCGGCGGCCAGTCCGGTTGACCTCCATGCCCTCGGTACGGTGGCGCGGGCCAGAGCGTTCTATTTGTCACCGGTGCTTATCGGAAGTTTTGCCGGGCCACGCAGATTGATCCTGCCGTTCCACTCCACCTCGCCGTCAAGCGCCAGGCCGGGGAACCGGCGTACCAGGCGCTCGATGGCCACGCGGCCCTCCAGCCGGGCCAGTGCCGCGCCGAGGCAGTGGTGCGGGCCCGCGCCGAAGGACACGTGGCTGCGGGCGTTCGGGCGGTCCAGCCGGAGCCGGTCGGCGTCCGGGCCCCAGAAGCGTTCGTCGCGGTTGGCCGACGCCAGGCAGGCGAAGACGAAGGTGCCGGCGGGGATCGTACGGCCGCGCACGGTGTAGGGGGCGAGGGTGATCCGCTTGGACTGCTGGACCGGGCTGTCGTAGCGGAGGAACTCCTCCACGGCGTTGGCCGCCAGCTCCGGCCGGGCGCGGAGCAGGGCGAGCTGGCCGGGGTTGCGGAGCAGGGCGACGGTGCCGTTGGAGATGAGGTTCACGGTCGTCTCGTGCCCCGCGATGTAGAGCATGACGACCTGCGCGATCAGTTCGTCGTCGCTGAGCCTGCCGCCCTCGTGCTCGGCGGCGATGAGCGCGCTGAACAGGTCGCCGGCCGGGTTCGCCCGTTTCCAGGCGATCAGCTCCCTGGTCACCGCCGTCATCTCCCGGCCGGCTTCGGCGATCCGCTTGAGCACCTCCGGATCGGTGACCACCTGCAGGGACAGCGCCAGCACCCCGGTCAGCTCCCGGATGCGGGCATGGTCGGTCGGCGGCATGCCGAGCATCTTCGAGATCACCGCGAACGGCAGCGGGAACGCCAGCTCCTCGACGAGGTCGGCGCGCCCGGCCGCCTCGATCCGGTCGAGCGCGGCGTCGACGAGCCCGGTGATCTCGCCCTCCATGGCCGCGACCGAGCGCGTGGTGAACACCTTGCTGACCAGTGACCGCAGCCGGGTGTGGTCGGGCGGGTCGCGATGGACCATGGACAGGTTGAGCACGCCGAGGTCCAGCTGGTCCATCTGCTCGCGGATCTGGCCGCCGGTGACCTCCCGGTCGTCGACCGAGAGCCCGGCTCGCAGCAGCGCCGCGATGTCGTCGTACGCGCTCAGGATCCAGAACCCGAACGGATGCTCATGCACCGGATCGACCTCGCGCATCCGGCGATAGGTCGGATAGGGGTCGTCGGTGAAGCCTGGGGCGAACGGATTGAACAGCATTTCCGTGACGGTCATCAGATGCCTCCGGAGGCGTGGCGATGAGGGTTGCGCTGCGGGAGCGCGGTCAGGGGCGGCGCCCCCACATGGTGACCATCGCGATCCCGATGTCGCGGGTCTCCGGATCGGCGAGGTACGCCAGCGCGTCGTCGACGGTCTCGGACCCGAGTTCGCGCACCAGCGCGGGGCGGGCCGCGTTCGCCGTGCGCGCCCAGAACCGGGCCAGTGCCCCGCCCCCCTCGATCACCGGGACGTCGACCGCGAACCCGACCTCCGAGAATCCCAGCTCGGCCATGGGCCGCGGATACCGCCGGCCCGCGTTGAAGTCGCTGCCGGTCGTCCGCGCGGCCAGCTCGCCCGCCTTGGCCGCCGTCTCCCGGTACGCCGCGCACGGCGAGGTCGGCGCGCCCAGCTCGCACGAGTCGGAGACGACCAGCCAGCCGCCGGGCCGCACCCAGGTCGCCATGCGCCTCAGCACCGCGTCCCGCTCACGCAGGTGCATCAGGACGAAACGCGCGTGCACCAGGTCGAACCGGCCGGGATCGAAGGCGGGGTCGGTGATGTCGCCCTGGATCTCCTTGAACCCGCGGCCGCCGAGGTTGCGGACATCGGTGTCGATCACGGTCGTCTCCGCGCCGGAGCTGCTCATCAGCCACTGGGCGACCGTTCCGAGCCCGGCCCCGACGTCACAGCCGCGAGTTCCCGGACGGACGACAGGCCGCAGCCGCTCGAACGAGTACGGGTCGAAGACCTGCGCCAAGGCCCCGAGGCGGTCGGCCTCAGCGGGGTCCTCATGCGAGTAGAGCCGGTCTCCGTACCGCTCTTCCCCACCTTCCATGAAGGGATGGTCCAGCGGCGTCGTGGAGTCTCTCTCGACGATCGCTCGACGTGGTGCTCGTTGGGCAGATGCTTGACGATCGTCAGAAAAGTGCCTACTTTCGCCTCCATGGACCTGTCCTCCGACGCCGTCGCCGAGCTGGTCGCGATCGACGTGCACGCCCATGTGGAGGTCTCCAAGGACGGCCACGGCTCGCTGAGCCCGGCGCTGGCCGGCGCCTCGGAGAAGTACTTCGGCTCTCACGAGCGGCCGGGCATCGATCAGATGGCCGCCTACTACCGGGAGCGGAAGATGGCCGCGGTCGTGTTCACCGTGGACGCCGAGCACGCCACCGGTCATCCGCGCATCTCCAACGAGGAGATCGCCGAGGGCTGCGCCGCGCACGCCGACGTGCTCATCCCGTTCGCGAGCGTCGATCCGCACAAGGGCCGCGCGGGCGCGCGGGAGGCCCGCCGTCTGGTCGCCGAGCACGGCGTACGCGGCTTCAAGTTCCACCCGAGCGTCCAGGGCTTCGCCCCGAACGACCCGATGGCCTACCCGCTGTACGAGACGATCGAGGAGCTCGGCGCGATCGCGCTGTTCCACTCCGGCCAGACCGGCATCGGCGCGGGCGTGCCGGGCGGGGGCGGCATCCGGCTGAAGTACTCCGACCCGATGCTCGTGGACGACGTGGCCGTGGACTTCCCCCACCTGAAGATCATCCTGGCCCATCCGTCGTTCCCCTGGCAGGACGAGGCGCTGGCCGTGGCCACCCACAAGCCGTCCGTCCACATCGACCTGTCGGGCTGGTCGCCGAAGTACTTCCCACCCCAGCTCGTCCGATACGCCAACACCCTGCTCAAGGAGAAGGTGCTGTTCGGCTCCGACTACCCGATGATCACCCCGGACCGGTGGCTCGCCGACTTCGCCAAGCTCGACATCAAGCCCGAGGTACGCCCCAAGATCCTCAAAGAGAACGCCGCCCGCCTGCTCGGCCTCGGCTCCGACGAAGGGAAGGACCCGGCATGACCATCACCGTGCGCGGCCTGGAGGAGATCAAGACGCTCGCCGGGCGCGACCTCGGCGCGAGCTCCTGGCTGGAGATCACCCAGGAGCGGATCGACGCCTTCGCCGCCGCCACCGGCGACCACCAGTGGATCCACGTCGACCCGGGACGGGCCGCGGCCGGCCCGTTCGGCGGCACCATCGCGCACGGTTACCTGACCCTCTCGCTCGTCATCCCCCTGTACCACGAGCTGGTCGACATCCAGGGCGTGACGATGAGCATCAACTACGGCCTCAACAAGGTCCGCTTCCCCAGCCCGGTCAGGGCCGGCGGCAAGATCCGGCTGGCCGCCACGGTCGTCTCGGTCGAGGACGTGCCGGACAACGGCGTCCAGATGGTGTGCGACTTCACCGTCGAGATCGACGGCTCGGCCAAGCCCGCCTGCGCCGCCCAGGCCGTCTACCGGCACTACGCCTGACTTCGGTGCCTTGGCGCCCGTCCGGTCAGCCGATGGCCGGGGACGCCCCAGCGCGACCGGGCCGGTCAGCTGGCCCGGTCGCGGAGGTGGATCAGCCGGGCGGCACGATTCCGTTCTTGGAGACGGGGACTGCCAGTTGCGCAGCGCCGGTAAGCCTGAGCTCCTCGGCGGGCAGGTTCCCCAGCACGGGGTTCAGGTGTTTCAGGGTCAGCGGCACCGGAGAGATGGCCGGGCTGCTGATGTCGAACTTCTCCAGGTCGATCCAGCGTACGACATCGAGCACGTCCGACGGGATCGCGTCATTGGCCTTCTGCACCGGGACGCAGAGCTGGCGGGCGGCGGTGACCTGGGCGGTCCCAGTGGGGATCTGGTTGACCAGCACGGGGTTGAGCTGGGTGAGGGTCAGGGGCATATTCATGGACGGGTTCGGCAGGTGCGCGTAACACAGCAGGTCGATGTGCGAGATGACCCGCAGGATGTCCGGGGCGGGGACCATGCCGTTCTTGGCGACCGGCACGCACAGATGCTGCGGCATGTTCAGCGTGACAGTGATGCCCGGCACGTTCTGCAGGACCGGGTTCAGGTGGCGCAGCGCCAGCTTCTGGTTGATCGAGGGCCCGGTCACCCGGTAGCACGACAGGTCGACGAACCTGACGAAGTCGAGGACATTCGCCGGCGGGATGCGGTTGTTCTTGGCCACCGGGACGCAGAGTTGCTCGCGCTGGCCCAGCGTCACCTGCACGGTCGGCAGGTTGCCGAGCACGGGGTTGAGGTGGCGCAGCACCAATGTGGTGGCCGGCGGCTGGTACGAAGTGGTCTTGAAGCACTCAAGGTCGAGGTTCGACACGAATTCCTTCGGCGTCGGCAGGGCCAGGGCCGCTGCGGGCGGCGCGACGAAGAAGGCGGCGGCGACTATTGCGAGGCCGGCGGAGAACAGACCCCTTATTGCGTTTCTGCTGCGGGAATTTGGTGTGCCCTTTTCCTCCATATGCCCTCCAAAGGCCCGGATTCTTTGCTTCGACTGTGCGCGCGTGCGTCCGGTTTGACAAGGCTGGTGTCCACAATGTGTCACGGGGTTTACCAGCACGCTTATCCCGCAATTTTGAGCGCCCTATAATTTCCGTCGGGCACCCCGCCAATTCCTCGTTCCGCCCGGCCATTGTTTGCTGCTCGGAGATCAGGTACGCAGGCCCGGTCTCCCCGCCGACGGGCTGAAGACCCGTCACGGCCCGGCCCGCCTCGATCAGCCGATGCAGAGGAGGCGGAGACGGCCAACCGGGCAGGAGTGATCAGTCCGTCATGTCGAACGCCTAAAGGAGCCCCGCGTCGCGGACCTTCATCGCGACGTGCACCCGGTTGTCGGTCCCCAGCTTGGCGAAGATGCGGGTGATGTTGGCCTTCACGGTCGCCACGCTCACGGACAGGCTCGCCGCGATCTCGGCGTTGGAGCTGCCTCTGGCCAGCTCGATCGCGACCTCCCGTTCGCGTTCGGTGAGCCTGGCCAGCTCCCGCTGAGCCGCCGGCCGCTGCGCCGCGTACCTGCCGGTGGCCGCCGCGATCACCTGCTGCGCCACGCTGGGCGACAGCACCGGCTCGCCCCTGGCCACGGTGCGGACGGCCTCGATCATCTTCGGCGGCGGCGTGTCCTTCAGCAGGAAGCCGGCGGCGCCGAGCTGGAGGGCGCGCAGCACCATGTCGTCGGCGTCGAACGTGGTGAGCACCAGGATGCGGGGCGGCGCCGGGCGGCCCAGCAGCAGCTCGATGGTGGTGAGCCCGTCCTGGTGGGGCATCCGCAGGTCCATGAGCACGACGTCGGGCCGCAGGTCGCGGAGCACGGCCATGGCCTGCCGGCCGTCCCCGGCCTCGCCCACCAGCTCCAGGTCGGGCTCGCCGCCGAGGATGAGGCGCAGGCCGGTGCGCACCATGGGGTCGTCGTCCACGATCACGACTTTGATCACGGCGTCAAGCCTCCCACGGGAGCCGCGCGTCGAGGACGAAACGGTCGTCCTGCACCGAGTGGGTGATCGTGCCGCCCGCCATGCGGGTGCGTTCGGCCAGGCCGACCAGGCCCAGCCGGCCACCGGGGCCGGCCGCCGCGCCGGACCGGGCGGGGTTGCTCACCCGGATGCGCAGCCCCTCGCCGGGACGCCCGCCCAGCTCGGCCCGCACCCGGCTGCCCGGCGCGTGCTTGCGCGCGTTGGTCAGCGCCTCCTGCACGATCCGGTACGCGTGCCGTCCCGTCTGTGTCGGCAGCAGTTCGCGCCCGTCGATGGCGTCGTCCACCTCCACCTGCTGCCCGGCCGCCCGCACCTCCTCGAAGAGCGCGTCCAGGTGGGCCAGCGTCGGCTGCGGCGCCTCCATGCCGCCGTCGCGCCGGAGCGTGCCGAGGACGGCGCGCAGCTCGTTCAGCGACTGGTGGGCGCTCTCCTGGATCGCCAGGGCGGTCTCGCGGGTCTGCTCGGCGGACAGGTCCGTACGGTAGGCCAGACCGCCGGCGAGCATCGCCAGCAGGGAGATCCGGTGCGCGAGGACGTCGTGCATCTCCTGGGCGATCTTGAGCCGTTCGCCCAGCTGGGCCTGCTCGACCCGCTGCCGCTGCGCCGCGCGCTCCGCCTCCCGCTGCACGGCGGCCAGATCGCGGCGCCCGCGCAGGTAGAGGCCGAGGAGCACCGCCCCGGTCAGGACGCCGACCCCGGCCACCCCGTAGGCGATGGCCATCTGGCCGGTGCCGTACCACGCGGTCGAGCCGACCATGCACACCCAGAACGCGAGCCCGACCGGCACGTACTGGCGCCACGTCCGCCGCATGGCCAGGGAGCCGAGGCAGACCACGGCGGGGCCGATGGCCGAGAAGGAGTGGACGGTCAGCACGGCGGTCGCCAGCGCGATCTGCCACGGCCACCGGCGCCGCCACGACATCAGGGCCAGCGCGAACACGCCCAGGGCGATGTCGGCCAGCAGGCCCCGGACCCCGTCGGCGCTCATGGGACGCCAGGACATCGCGATCAGCGGGAGGGAGGAGATCAGCAGGGGCAGGGCGGCGAGCAGGTAGCGCAGCGCGATGCCCAGCTTGTCGAGGGGCAGTGGGTCGTACACGACCCCAGCCTAGGGACCGTCGCGGCGTCGTCTTAGCGACCCGGGTCGATCTCCGTACCGCCCCAGGTCTACATCGGCGGCGATGGCGGTAGCCCTGGCGCGCGCATCGCTCGACCCAGGTCCGATGAGGCCGGGCCGGGTTCTCCGATGGACTGGGGCGGTGATCGAATTTCAGCACGTCAGCAAGGCGTACAGAGGGGTGAAGGCGCTCGACGACGTGTCCTTCACCGTGCGGCCGGGCACCGTCACCGGGTTTCTCGGGCCCAACGGGGCGGGCAAGTCCACCGCGCTCCGCGTCCTGGCCGGGCTCTGCCGCCCGACCTCCGGCACGGCGACCGTGCTGGGGCGGCCGTACACCGAGCTGGAGCGGCCGGGGTTCGAGGTGGGCACGGTGCTGGACGCGGGGGCGCAGCATCCGGGCCGCTCCGGGCGGGAGGTCCTGATCCTGGGCGCGATGCTGCTCGGCCTGCCGAAGTCGCGCGTGGACGAGGTCCTGGAACTGGTGGGGCTGACCGGCAAGGAGGGCGGCCGGGCGGTGGGCGGCTACTCGCTGGGCATGCGGCAGCGGCTCGGCATCGCCCATGCCCTGCTCGGCCGGCCCCGGGCGCTCATCCTGGACGAGCCCGCCAACGGCCTCGACCCCCAGGGGATCCAGTGGATGCGGGGGCTGCTGCGCGACCTGGCCGGGGCGGGGTGCGCGGTGCTGCTCAGCTCGCACCTGCTGCACGAGGTGGAGCAGGTGGCGGAGCACATCGTGATGATCGGGCGCGGCCGGGTGCTCGCGCAGGGCACGGTCGCCGAGCTGAGCCGGGGCCGCGGCCTCGAACAGACCTTCCTCGACCTGACCGCGAACGCCGACAGGAGCGCCTCATGACCGACACCGCCGCTGACGTCACCGCCGGGTTCGGCCCGGCAGGCGCCGCCGGAGGGCGGCGCTCCTTCATGACCCTGGTACGGGTCGAGACCCGCAAGCTCTTCGACACCCGCACCAGCAAGATCCTCACCGCGGTCCTGGTGGCACTGGGGCTCGGCTCCGTGGCCGCCCGCGGCCTGGTCGCGGGCCCGCACTTCTTCACCCTGGCCGGGACCTCGGCGATCGCGTTCGGAACGCTGCTGCCCGTCCTCGCCATCCTCACCATGACCGGCGAGTGGAGCCACCGCACGGCGCTGACCACGTTCGCGCTCGAACCCAGGCGGGGCCGCGTGCTGGCGGCCAAGTGCCTGCCGCCGCTGGTCGCGGCCGTGGCGGCCTGCCTGCTCGCGCTGCTGGCCGCGGCCCCGGTGACGGCCGCCGTCTCCGCCGCGCAGGGCGTGCCCGCCGTCTGGCAGGTCGCGCCGCACACCGTCCTGGGCTGGATCGCCACGATGGTGATCCTGACGGCCGAGGGGCTGGCCATGGGCGCGCTGCTGCTGAACGCGCCCGCCGCGATCGTGATCTACTTTGTGATGCCCATGCTGTGGAGCGCCGTCGGGCAGCTCGGCCACGTGGGAGCGGCCCTGGCCGGGTGGCTCGACCTCAACAGCACCACCAGCGCCTTGACGAGCGGTGAGGTGTCCGGCGGCGACCTTGCCAGGCTGGCCGTGTCCGCGCTGGTCTGGATCGCCATCCCCATGGCCGCAGGGGTTCTGCGGGTGTCCAGGAAGGACATCTAACTGAGGTCTTTACCCTCGAACGTAGATCTTTGTCCGATTCATGGGTTTTCGTTTGCCTTTGTCCGTTATGCGCACGTAACGTAGGTGGCGTTACCGGCGAGTGACCTGGACCTTACCCCCGTGGAAGGTACCACTCGCTTGGGCTCTGGGATCCGATCTGCTGGATCCCCAGCGCTCCACGTAGCACCTGTATGGCTTGATGCTCGGCTACGTGCGTCTATGAGCGTACCTGCCCCCCGTTGTCGAACAAAGGACCCGCTACACCTATGTCTGCATGCCTGCGCCCTTTCGCCGCGCTCACCGCCTCCGTGCTGACGGCACTGGCCGTCGGTGCGCCTGCGGCGCACGCTGACGCCGACGCCGGCAGCACCACCCAGAAGGCCGTGCTCAAGGGCTCGACCGTCGCGTCGTACTTCTGGGACGACTCCTCCGGCCGGGCCGGCGACACCGGCCTGCCCGCCGCCGGCAAGCCCATGCAGAAGGGCCTGGTCGCCAGCCCCAGCTGGCCGCTCATGACCGAAGGCTACGTGATCTACAAGGGCAAGAAGATGCCCTTCTTCGTCGGTGACCGCGGTCCCGGCGACCCCTCCAGCAGCGGCGTCATGCTCGACCTGGACGCCAAGACGTTCGCCGAGCTGACCGGCGGCCGGTTCAACCCCGACACCCTGGGCGTCGACGGCGTCGCCGGCGAGGGCCACATCAAGGTGGAGTACGTCGTCACCAAGTGGGGCAACGGCGTCGGCAAGAAGAACTACCCGGAGGCCTTCTCCACCGGCGCCTGGGCCCAGCAGGACGCCAACCCGCTCACCAAGCCCATGACGGTGAAGCTTCCCGCCAACTGACCCCGCCGTGAAAGGGCGCTCCCGACCTGGGGCGCCCTTTTCGCATGCCCTTTCCGGCTCTTCCTGATTTCACCTCACTGTCATCCGCATATGTCATGATCCACGGGTCTTCATGGATCTTGTGACAGGAGAAGAATGACTGCATTGGCGCGTCGCGCGCTGCGTGCCGCTCTCGCGGGCGGCCTGGCCGCCGCCGCGGCGATCTGGCCGGCCGGGGTTCCGGCGGAGGCGGCCGCGTCCGCCGCCGTCTCGGTGGACTTCACCAGGCCGGTCCGTACGCTCTCCGCCGCCGACTACGGCATCGGCATCACCGGGTACGGCGACGGCTCGTACATCACGAACGACTCCAAGCACCGCGAGCACCTGCGCACCCTGAAGCCAGGACGGATGCGGATCGAGCTGCACTACCAGGAGCCCGGCAACCACGCCAGCCCCATCGTCTGCGGCGGCTACAAGTGCGACACGACGATCTCGGGCGACGCCTGGATCGCCGCCATCCGCGACCTGGGCGCCGAGCCGGTCGTCATCCTCCAGGTGGACGGGCGCCAGAGCGCCGAGGTGAACCGCGACGACGCGGTGGCCCTCTATCGGCACTTCGCCGCCTCCGGCACGCCGGTGCGGCGGTTCATCCTCGGCAACGAGCTCAACTGCGCCTGCACACCAGAAAAGCCTGAAATGTCGGCATCCGAGTACAGCCGGCGGTTCAACCTGATCACCGACGCCCTCGACGCCCTGGACCCGGCGGTACGCGTCGGCGGCCCCGCCACGGCCTGGAACGACCTGCCCTACATCAGGACGTTCCTGGAGGGATCGAAGGAGCGCGTCGACTTCCTCGACTACCACGACTACGGCAACGGCACCGAGGCCGTCACCGACGAGAACCTGCTGGGAGCCGTCGTCCGCGGCTACGAGACGGACCTCAAGGAGGTGAGCGCCCTCGCCGAGTCCGTGCTCGGGCGCAAGATCGAGCTCCAGATCGGCGAGTTCAACTCCGACTTCGACGACCCCGACGGCCACCGTACGCTGACCCACTTCAACACCCTGTGGGGCGCGGCGGCGCTCGGCCGGATCCTGCACGCCGGGGCCGCCGCCTACCAGTACGGCGACAAGAACGGGCAGCTCGGCCTGACCAGCACGAACGGCGAGGGCGGCATCCAGCGCAGCGAGCCGCTGCCCATCTACCACGGCATCGGCATGTTCACCGGCGAGGGCCTGTTCAGGCCGTTCGGCACGACCATGGTGCAGGCGACGGCCGACAGCGACCTCCTGCACGTGTTCGCCTCCGACGCGGCCAAGAACGTCGTCCTCGTCAACGTCGGCACCCAGCCGCTGGACACCACGCTCTCGTTCACCGGCCTGACGGCGGCCACGGCCTCGGTCTGGCAGAGCACCGCCGACGCCTGGACCCCGCACCGGACCGGCACGGTCACGGTCGCCGGCGGCAAGGGCACGCTGACGCTGCCGGCGGGCTCGGTCACGACGCTGGTCGTCGACCAGCAGGGCCTGTCGGCGACCTACTTCGACAACGCCGACCTGACCGCGCCCAAGCTCACCCGGATCGACCCCGGCGTGAACTTCGACTGGGGCGCGAACGCCCCCGACCCGGCCGTGTCCGCCGACACCTTCAGCGTGCGCTGGACCGGGAAGGTGATCGCCGACCGGGCGGAGACGTACACGTTCATCACCACGAGCGACGACGGCGTCCGGCTCTGGGTGGACGGGAAGCTCGTCGTGGACGACTGGACGGACCACTCCAAGCGCGACGACAGCGGCCAGATCGCGCTGACCGCCGGAGCGCACGACATCAGGATGGAGTTCTACGACAGCGGTTACGACGCCATCGCCCAGCTCCACTGGTCCAGCCCCACCATCACGCGCCAGACCATCCCCGAGGCGAAGCTCCTCGCCGGCTGACCCACGGCCGCCGCGGCCGGCGACGCCGGCTCTGGCGCCTCGGCCGGCGGTGGCAAGGGTTTATTACAGATTCAGGACTTTGGTATCACTGCGCATGGGTGTGACCATAGGGTTGGCGCCGTGCCCGGGCGTTCTTCGTGCGAAGACCCGGGCCTGGTCGCGACACCGGCTGAGGATGCGCATATGGACGACTCGGCGTGGCAGATCGAAGAGGCCTCGCTGGTGCTGGTGGAGGCGACGCTGGATGCGATGGCCGCGCTGGGCTATCTGTCGGTGACGCGGTTGCGGGTGCTGCTTGCGGTCGACCGCCATGGTCCCATGAATCTCAGCTCCCTTGCCGAGCGGCTGGACATGTCGCTCTCGGCAGCCGGGCGGGTCGTCGACCGCTTGGACGAGGCGGGGCTGCTGAGCAGGGCTCCGGCGCCCCACAGCAGACGTGAGATCCGGATCCAGGCGACACCGGAGGGCCGCGACGTGCTGGAGCGGCTGCGCGCTGTGCGGCGGCGCAGCATCGGTCAGGCGCTGGACAGGCTGTCGCCCACCGAACGGACGACCCTTTTCCGCATGCTTCGCCAATTGACTGAGGCGGCCGGCCAATAACACGGGGATATATACCCGCATATCCACGTTGTGGCGATTTCCGGATAAACGTGCGATCCAATCGCTGTTTACGGTCATGGCGAAACTGTTCGTTCAGCTAACAGATTCCATATAGACACTGTCGCATGCTAGAAACAGTCGACTGACCGAAGATGTCAGAGCCAGTCGACATCCCTGTGTCGTGGCTGAAAGCGTTACGCGAATCGGCGTGCGCACTGCCAAGCGTCAAGAAAAGGGGTCAATGCATCGTGCCTGGCGGAATCCGTTCATACCTGACGAAGGCCGAACGCGCCGCGGACACCGCGGCCGCGCGGCTGCTCGCTGCGGGAACGTTGCTGCGCCGTGCGGACACCACACCCGACCTGCGGGCCGTGTACCGCGACGAGGAGAAGGTGAACGACATCCCCTACCGGCAACGGTGGGCCCACGACAAGGTGGTGCGCTCCACGCACGGCGTCAACTGCACGGGCTCGTGCTCATGGAAGGTGTACGTCAAGGACGGCCTCATCACCTGGGAGACACAGCAGACCGACTATCCGAGCGTCGGCCCCGACCGGCCGGAGTACGAGCCCCGCGGCTGCCCGCGCGGCGCGGCGTTCTCCTGGTACACCTACTCGCCGACCCGGGTGCGTTATCCGCACGCCCGCGGCGTTCTCGTGGAGATGTACCGGGACGCCAAAGCACGCTTGGGTGACCCGGTCGCCGCGTGGGCGGATATCACCACAGATCCGGACAAGCGGCGCCGATACCAGTCGGCACGCGGCCAAGGCGGCCTGGTCAGGGTCGAGTGGGACGAGGCGCTGGAGATCGCCGCGGCGGCCCATGTGCACACCCTCATGACCTACGGGCCCGACCGTATCGCCGGGTTCTCGCCGATCCCCGCCATGTCGATGGCCTCACACGCGGTGGGCGCCCGGTTCATGTCGCTGATCGGCGCGCCGATGGTGTCGTTCTACGACTGGTACGCCGACCTTCCCATCGCGTCGCCGCAGGTGTTCGGCGACCAGACCGACGTCCCTGAGTCGGGTGACTGGTGGGACGCGGCTTATCTGATGCTCTGGGGATCCAACGTGCCGGTCACCCGCACCCCGGATGCCCACTGGGTGACCGAGGCGCGCTACCGGGGCCAGAAGGTGATCGTCGTGTCCCCTGACTACTCGGATGCGACCAAGTTCGCCGACGAATGGCTCCACCCGCATCCCGGCACCGACGCCGCGGTCGCCGTGGCGATGGGACACGTGATCCTGCGCGAGTGCTTCCTCGAGCGAAAGGTGCCGTACTTCACCGACTACGTCAAGCGGTTCACCGACCTGCCCTTCCTGGTGAATCTGGAGGAGCACGGTGACGGCGGCTACCTTCCCGGCAGGTTCCTCACCTCGGCCGATCTGGGCGATCAGGAGGAGATGGCCCGCTGGCGGCCAGTGCTGCTCGACGCCGCGACCGGCCAGGCCCTGCCGCCCAACGGCACGCTGGGCGACCGCTGGAGCTCCAGGACCGGCCGATGGAACCTCGACCTCGGCGCGCTCGACCCCGAGCTCACGCTCTACACCCCTGATGGCGACGGCGTCGAGGTGGTGCTGCCGCGCTTCGACGAACCCGGCGGTGTGATGCGCAGAGGCGTGCCGGTCAGGCGCGTCGGCGACCGGCTGGTCACCACGGTCTTCGACCTGCTGCTGGCCCAGTACGGCGTGAGCCGGCCCGGCCTGCCCGGCCAGTGGCCCACCGGCTACGACGACGCCGACGTCCCCGGCACCCCCGCCTGGCAGGAACGGATCACCTCCACCCCGGCCGCGCAGGTGACCAGGATCGCCAGGGAGTTCGCCGCCACCGCGGAGAAGACCCGCGGCCGGGCGATGATCGTGATGGGCGCGGGCACCAATCACTGGTTCCACTCCGACACCATTTACCGTTCCTTCTTGGCGTTGCTGCTGCTCACCGGCTGCCAGGGCGTCAACGGCGGCGGCTGGGCCCACTATGTGGGGCAGGAGAAGGTCCGGCCGCTGGCGGGATGGCAGCAGTTGTCCACCGCCGCCGACTGGGTACGCCCCTCCCGCCAGATGGCGGGCACGCCGTACTGGTACCTCCACACCGACCAGTGGCGCTACGAACGCTTCTCCGCTGGGGCGCTGTCCAGCCCCACGGGGCCCGGCCGGTTCGCCGGGCGGCACACCGCGGATCTGGTGGCGCAGTCGGCGCGCCTGGGCTGGATGCCCAGCTATCCCACCTTCACCGCCAATTCGCTGGAGCTCGGCCGCCGGATACGGGAGAGCGGCCGCGATCCGTCGGCCTGGGTCGCGGACGAGGTGGCGGCGGGGCGGCTCGGCTTCGCCTGCGAGGATCCGGACGCCCCGGAGAACTGGCCACGGGTGCTCACCGTCTGGCGGGCCAACCTGATCGGCTCCTCGGCCAAGGGCAATGAGTATTTCCTGCGTCATCTGCTCGGCGCGCCCGACAACGCCACCGCCGAGGAGGCTCCGCCGCAGGACCGGCCGCACGAGGTCGCATGGCGGCAGGCGCCACGCGGCAAGCTCGACCTGCTTGTCTCGCTGGACTTCCGCATGACCTCCACCACGTTGTTCTCCGACCTGGTGCTGCCGGCCGCCACCTGGTACGAGAAGCACGACCTGTCCAGCACCGACCTGCATCCCTTCGTGCACGCCTTCACCCCGGCGATCAACCCGCCCTGGCACGCTCGCACCGACTTCGAGATCTTCCACGCGCTGGCGCGCAAGCTGAGCGAGTTGGCCGCCGGACGCCTTGACGTCGCCTACGACCTGGTGGCCACGGCGCTGCAGCACGACAGTCCCGGTGAGATCGCCCAGCCGGGCGGCTCCGTCCCCGACTGGCGAGAGGCGGGCACACCGCCCGAACCCGGCCGCACCATGCCGGCCGTGGCGCTGGTGGAGCGCGACTACACGGCGGTCGCGGCCAAGCTGGCCGCGTTCGGGCCGCTCGCCGAGCAGCAGGGCATGACCGTCAAGGGCGTCACCGTACGGCCCGCGCCCGAGGCGGCCTGGCTCGCCGCGCGGTGCGGCACGGCCGGTGCAGGCCCCGCCGAGGGCCGCCCCCTCCTGGACACCGACGTCAAGATGTGCGAGGCGATCCTCGCCCTGTCGGGCACGACCAACGGCAGGATCGCCGCCGAAGGGTTCGACCGGCTCGCCGAACGCTGCGGACCCGGCTCGCGTCTGTCCGACCTGGGCGCCTCGGTCGCCGGGCACAGAGCGGTCTTCTCCGACACCCAGGATCGCCCCGTCCCCGCCGGGGCCAGCTTCGAATGGTCGGGCGCGGAAGGCCATGACCGCCGCTACGCGCCCTTCACCATCAACACCGAGCACGGCAAACCCTGGCACACTCTGACCGGCCGCCAGCACTTCTACCTCGACCACGACTGGATCGCCGAACTGGGCGAGCAACTGCCCGTATATCGGCCCCCGCTGGATCTCGCGGCGCTGGGCGAGAGCCTGCCCGGCGCGCCTGGGGAGGGCAAGGCGGTGACCGTCCGTTACATCACGCCTCACTCGAAGTGGTCCATTCACTCCGAGTACCAGGAGAACCTCCTCATGCAGACCCTGGCCAGAGGAGGGCCGGTCATCTGGATCAGCGTCGAGGACGCCGCGGCCATCGGCGTGGCCGACAACGACTGGATCGAGGCCGTCAACGCCAACGGCGTCGTCGTCGCGCGCGCCGTGGTCTCCCACCGCATGCCGACCGGCACCGTGTTCATGTACCACGTCCAGGAACGCCTGGTGAACGTGCCCAAGTCGCAGGCCGCAGGCCGGCGCGGCGGCGTGCACAACGCGCTCACCAAACTGCTCATCAAGCCCACCCACCTCATCGGCGGGTACGGCCAGCTCTCCTTCGCGCCCAACTACTACGGCCCGACCGGCAACCAGCGCGACGCGGTGACCGTCATCCGCCGCAGGTCCCAGGAGGTGTCTTACTGATGCGACCGATGGCCCAGATCGCCATGGTGATGAACCTCGACAAATGCATCGGCTGCCACACCTGTTCGGTTACCTGCAAACAGACCTGGACCAACCGGGCGGGCACCGAATACGTGTGGTTCAACAACGTCGAAACGCGCCCGGGTCAGGGCTATCCCCGTGGATGGCAGGACCAGGACCGGTGGAAAGGCGGCTGGCGGCTGCGCAACGGCAGGCTCGTTCCCCGCGCCGGAGGCCGGATCCGCCGTCTCGCCACGCTGTTCGCCAATCCCGAGCTTCCCCGGCTGGACGACTACTACGAGCCGTGGACGTACGACTACGACAACCTCATCAACGCGCCGCTCGGCGACGACGTGCCGACCGCGCCACCCCGCTCCCTGATCGACGGCGAGCCCACGGCCGTGACCTGGGGGCCCAACTGGGACGACGACCTCGGCGGCGGCCCCGAGCAGCTCGCCGCCGACGTCGTGCTGCGCAAGGTGAGCGACACCATACGCCTGGACTACGAGCGGGCGTTCATGTTCCACCTGCCGCGCATCTGCGAGCACTGCCTCAACCCCTCCTGCGTGGCCGCCTGCCCGTCCGGCGCCATGTACAAGCGCATCGAGGACGGCATCGTGCTGGTCGACCAGGACCGTTGCCGCGGCTGGCGCATGTGCGTGTCCGGCTGCCCGTACAAGAAGGTGTACTTCAACCACCAGACCGGCAAGGCGGAGAAGTGCACCTTCTGCTACCCGCGCATCGAGGCGGGCGAGCCCACCGTCTGCTCCGAGACCTGCGTCGGACGCCTGCGCTACCTAGGAGTCATGCTGTACGACGCCGACCGGGTGGGCGAGGCGGCCGCCGTCACCGACGAGCACGACCTGTACCCGGCGCAGCTCGGCTGCTTCCTCGATCCCGAAGACCCTGAGGTGATCGCGGCCGCGGAAGCGGCGGGCATCCCGCACGACTGGCTGGAGGCCGCCCGCCGCTCACCCGTCTACCAGCTCATCGTCCAGTACCGGATCGCGCTGCCGCTGCATCCGGAGTACCGCACGATGCCGATGGTCTGGTATGTCCCCCCGCTCTCCCCCATCGTCGATGCGCTCGCGCAGACCGGGCACGACGGCGAGGACGCCGGCAACCTGTTCGGCGCCATCGACAGCTTGCGCATCCCGGTGGCGTACCTCGCCGAGCTGTTCACCGCCGGTGACCCCGCCCCCGTGGAGGCCGCGCTGCGCCGCCTGGCCGCCATGCGCACCCACATGCGCGCGATCAACCTCGGTGAGGAGCCTGACCCGTCGGCCGCCACCGGCGCCGGTCTGGAGGTCGCCGCCCTTGAGCGGATGTACCGGCTGCTCTCCCTCGCCAAGTACGACGAGCGGTACGTCATTCCCACCACCTACATCGCGGCCGGCCAGGCGACAGGTCAGGACGGGGGCCGGGGATGCAGTCTGGACGGCCCCGGCGGACCGGGCATGCTCGCCGAGGGCTTCCACAGCCCTCCGGTGACCCGCGACGATCGCCTGCGTGGTCGCGTCAACCTCCTGAACTGGGACGGCAAGGGCCTGCCCGACGGGCTGTTCCCGCCTCGCCTCCAGGAGGACCGGTGAACCAGGCAGAGCTGCGCCTGATCCATCAGGCCGCCTCCCTCCTGCTGTGCTATCCAGGCGAGGACTGGCCTCGGCGGCTGGAACTGGTCCGCGCCGCGCTCGACCCGGTGCGCCGCGGCCCGGCAGGGCGGCTTCGCGCCTTCTGCGCCGACGCGGCCGCTCTCTCCCCCCTCGTGGCCGGCGCCGAATACGTGTCCACCTTCGACCGCACCAGGCGCCGCACTCTTCACATGACCTACTATGCCGACGGCGACACCCGCAGGCGCGGACAGTCCCTTGTGGACATCAAGACCGTCTACCGCGCTCATGGCTGGGAGCCGGACACCGGCGAGCTGCCCGACTTCCTGCCCGTGATGCTGGAGTTCGCGGCCCGCGTGCCTGACGCCGGCTCCCGCCTGCTCCGCGAGCACCGGCCCGGGCTCGACCTGCTGCTGGCCGGGCTGGTCTCCCACCGAAGCCGCTACGCCGCCGTCGTGGAGGCGGTGGCGGCCACCCTGCCACGCCCCACGCCGGCCGACCGCCGCGTCACTGGCGAACTGGCGGTCCTGGGACCGCCCCAGGAAAGCGTCGGCCGTGTCTCTGCGGTCGGCGGCGTTCCCGCAGTCGGCCATGTTCCCGCAGTTGACCACGTTCCCGCAGTCGGCCATGTTCCCGCATCGGACATCCCGAGAGGAACCATCTGATGACACACCTGAACATCGCATTGTGGGGCGTGCTGCCCTACATCGTGCTGGTGCTCTTCGTAGCGGGTGTGATCTGGCGCTATCGCTACGACCGGTTCGGGCTGACCACCCGCTCCAGTCAACTCCACGAAAGCCGTCTCCTGCGCGTGGGCGGCCCGCTGTTCCACTTCGGGCTGCTGTTCGTCATCGCCGGCCACGTCGTCGGCCTGCTCGTTCCCGAGGAGGTCACCGAGGCGGCGCACGTGCCCGAACGCCTCTACCAGCTCAACGCCCTCGTCGTGGGCGGGCTGGCCGGGCTGGCCTGCGTGATGGGCCTGGGCGTCCTGCTGTGGCGGCGGCTGCGCGTACGAGCCGTCCGGCGCGCCACCCAGCGGGCCGACCGCCTCCTGTTCCCGGTGCTGGCCGCCGTGCTGCTCGCCGGGGTGTGCGCCACCCTGCTCGGCCCCACGACCGCCCACTACGACTACCGGCTCGGTGTGTCGGTGTGGTTCCGCAGCTTGTTCGAACTGTCCCCCGACGTGCCGGCCATCGCGCACGCGCCGCTCATCTTCCAGCTGCACACCATGCTCGGCATGGCCCTGTTCGCCCTGTGGCCCTTCAGCCGCCTCATGCATGCCTTCGCGGCGCCGGTCGCCTACCTGGCCCGGCCGTACATCGTCTACCGGTCACGCAGGGGCGCCCTCACCAGATGAGTCATCACGCCCCCACCGGCCCTGCCGATGTCAATGAGCCACAGCCTGCGACGACGGCCCGGTCACGGGCCCGTCGGACGCTGGCTGTCACAGCACGGGCCGCACTGTGCATCAGCGTGCCCGCCCTCATCGCCTGCCTGACCCGCGAGCCCTTCGTATTCCCCTCACTCGGCCCCACGATCTACTTGGCGCTCGCCACACCGCAGGCACCCGCCGCCTCCCCGCGCCGCGTCGTCGTCGGCCATGCCATCAGCGCCGTCAGCGGCTACCTGGCTCTCACCGTCACCGGGCTGACCAGGGCCGCGCCGGATCTGACCCACACGGATGCGCGGCGGGCGCTGGCCGTGATCATCGCGCTGGCCCTCACCACGGGCGGCATGCTGCTCACCGACGCCTCCCACCCACCCGGTGGCGCCACCACGCTCATCGTGGCTCTCGGAATCCTGCGCACTCCATCGCACCTGCTCATCCTCCTGGTGGCCGTCGTGACGACGACGGCCACCCTGGCCGCGCTCAACCGCGTGTACAGGAGGGCGGCGCGCCCTGTGGCCTGAGGAGGCCGGGTACGTACGAGTCAGGCGCGGGGGCGCTGGATCACGGCCGCGCCGAGCGGGGCCAGGGCGACCGACCCCGACACGCGCTCCCCCGTCAGCAGGTCGGTCCCCTCCCCGTCGAACGGCACGGACGCGCCCTCCTCGCCGCTGTGGTTGAGCAGGAACACGTACTCGTGCTCCGCGTCCCCCCGCACCGCGCACTCCACGTGGGCCGGCACCCCCGGGAAGGGCGACCGGACGCCCGCCGCCTCCACGGCCGCGACCAGCTCGGCGTCGAAGGCCGCCTGCTCCAGCAGCGTGGCGAAGTACACGACCCGCCCCGCGCCGAAGCGGTTCTCCACCACGGCCGCCCGCCCGGCCAGCAGCCCGTCCCCGTAGGTGGCCAGGGCCGTGCCCGTCTCCAGGTGGAGGTCGTCGCGCCACCAGGT
This sequence comes from Nonomuraea sp. NPDC050786, assembly GCF_040654115.1. NCBI lineage: Bacteria > Bacillati > Actinomycetota > Actinomycetes > Streptosporangiales > Streptosporangiaceae > Nonomuraea > Nonomuraea sp. NPDC050786. The sequence continues at coordinate 164,673 of NZ_JBFAHJ010000022.1, read as the reverse complement.
CGAGGTGGCCCGCCGCCCGTCGGCGAACTCCACGGAGAAGACCTCGTGCGGCCTGGCCGGCCAGTACTCGTCGATCTTGGCGCCGATGAGCTGCCGGAACGCGCCCGGGTAGCCGTCGGGCCGCACCCGGTTGCAGTCGTCGACCACGCCGGAGAAGAACGACATGATCACCGTCCCGCCGTCGCGGGCGAACTCGGTGATCCGCCGCACGCCCTCGTCGTCGATCAGGTACGCGTTCGGCACCACCAGCACCTTGTACCCCTCCAGCGACGACCCGGACGACACCACGTCCACCGGGAAGTGCTGCGACCACAGCGGCGTGTAGTGCCGCATGACCGTGTCGGGATAGCTGAAGTCCTGGCGCGGCAGCCCCGCGGTCTCCTCCAGCCCCCACCAGCCGTCCCAGTCGAAGAGGATGGCGATCTCGGCGCGCGAGGTGGTCCCGGCGGCGGGCGCGAGCAGCTTCAGCTCCCGCCCCAGGTCGATGATCTCCTTGAACGTGCGCGAGTCCGGCCCGGAGTGCGGCAGCATCGCCGAGTGGAAGCGCTCCTGCCCGCCGCGGCCGGCCCGCCACTGGAAGAACATCACCGAGTCCGACGCCCGCGACACCGCCTGGAGCGAGCCGAGGCGCATCCGTCCCGGCTCCTTGACGATGTTGAGCTGCCACTGGCTGACCGCACTGGCCGCCTGCTCCATGAGCAGCCACGGCTGGCCGCCCTTGAGCGAGCGGAACAGGTCGAACTGGAAGGCCGCCGACACGTGCGAGTCGGCGTCGGCGGGGTTGGGGTAGATGTCCAGCGCGACCGCGTCCTCCTCGGGCGCCCACTTCCAGTAGTCGGCGTGCTTGAAGAAGCGCATGAAGTTGGTCAGCACCGGGATGTCGTCGCGGAAGGAGCGGACGATGTCGCGTTCGGCGATGTAGCACTCGAGGAGGGCGTCGGAGGTGAACCGCTTGAAGTCGAGCCTGCGGGCCGGGTTCATCCAGGTACGCGGGATGTGCGGCACCTCGATCTGGTCCCAGTCGGTGTAGTGCTGGCTCCAGAAGCGGGTGTACCACGCCTCGTTCAGCGTCTCCAGGTCGCCGTAGCGGCGCTGCAGCCAGCGGCGGAAGTTGGCCGAGGCGGCCTCGTTGTACGCCGTGGGCCCGTACTCGTTGGAGATGTGCCACATCGCGAGCGCCGGGTGGAACGAGTAGCGCTCGGCGAGCTTGGTGGTGATGCCGGCGGCGTATTCGCGGTAGATCGGCGACGACGGGTCGTAGTGCAGCCGGTTGCCGAAGCCGAAGCGCTCCCCGTCGGCCATGACCGGGAACACCTCGGGGTGCAGCTGCGTGAGCCAGACGGGCGGCGCCGCGGTGGGGGTGGCCAGGTTGACGCTGATGCCGTTCTCATGGAGGAGGTCCATGATCTCGTCCATCCAGCCGAACTCGTACTTGCCGGGCTCGGGCTCCAGCGACGCCCACGCGAACACGCCGAGGGAGACGACGTTGACGCCGGCCTCGCGCATGAGCCGGACGTCCTCCCGCCACACGGCCGGGTCCCATTGCTCCGGGTTGTAGTCGCCGCCGTAGGCGAAGCCCCCAAGGCGGTGCCTGAAAGCGTCCAAGCGAGACATGTCACAACTCCCACATCAGGCGTTCTTCGCCGGCTCGACGGAGACGGCGGTCAGGCGCCGCTCGGAGCCGGTGATCTCGTACAGGGGGCCGGTCAGCTCCACGGACGCCTCGGCGATCGGTTCCGCGACGGAGCGGCGCACCGACAGGCCGATCTCGCCGGGCTCGACGACGCGCCGCCCGTCGCGGCCGGTGAAGGCCAGCAGCCTGACCGGGACGTCGAAGCCGACCTTGGCGCTCTCGCCTGGCGCCAGCTCGACCCGGGCGTATCCGACGAGCTGGGCGACGGGCCTGGTGACCGAGGCGACCTTGTCGGAGGCGTACAGCTGGACCACCTCCGCCCCGGAGCGCTCGCCGGTGTTGCGCACCACGACGGAGCAGCGGATCGACCCCGCCGTCGCGGCCGTCGGGGCGACGGTCAGGTCCTCGTAGGCGAAGCTCGTGTAGCTCAGCCCGTGGCCGAAGCCCAGCGCCGGCGCGGGGTCGATGTTGCTGACCGAGCTCGCCGCGCCGAGCCGGGGGTGCAGGTAGCTGTACGGCTGGCCGGCGGTCGAGCGGGGCATGCTCATGGGCAGGCGGCCGGAGGGGTTCACGGCGCCGGACAGCACGCGGGCGACGGCGCCCGCGCCCTCCTCGCCGGGGAAGTACGCCTGCACGACGGCGGCGGCCTGCTTGAGCAGGGCCGGAACGGCGTAGGCGCGCCCGGTCATGAGCACCACCACGGTCGGCGTGCCCGTGGCGATGACGGCGTCGGCGAGCTCCTGCTGCGCCCCCGGCAGGTCGAGGCTCTCCGCGTCGCAGCCCTCGCCGGAGGTGCCCCGGCCGAACAGCCCGGAGCGGTCGCCGAGCACGAGGATCGCGAGATCCGACCCCGCCGCCAGGCGCGCGGCCGCGGCGATGCCCGTACGGTCGCCGTCGTCCACGCCCGTGCCCCGCTCGACCTGGATCGTCGCGCCGGGGAACTCCTCGCGCAGCGCGTCGAGGAGCGTCGGCGCGGCGATCCCGGACTCGACCTCGGGGAAGTGCGGCAGGACGTGGTTGACGAACGAGTAGCAGCCGAACAGGGCGGTGACGTCGTCGGCGTTCGGGCCGATGACGGCGACGGTCCTGCCCGCGGCGTCGCCGAGCGGGAGCACGCCGTCGTTCGTGAGCAGCACGATCGACTCCTCGGCCAGGCGCCGGGCCAGGTCGCGGGAGCCGGGGTCGTCGAGGTCCACCGGTCCTGACGGCTCGGGCTCGTAGGCGTCGTCGAGCAGGCCGAGCCCGGCCTTCTGCAGCAGCACGCGGCGCAGCGCCCGGTCGACGAGGGCCTCGTCGATCCTGCCCTCGGTGACGGCCTGCTTCAGCGGCTCCAGGTAGGCCACCCCGGTGGGCAGCTCGACGTCGATGCCCGCCGTGAGCGCCTGCACGGCCGCGTCCTCGGCGCCGGAGGCCACCGCGTGCAGGGTGTGCAGGAAGGCGACCGCGAAGTAGTCGGCGACGACCGTGCCCTCGAAGCCCCATTCGTCCCGCAGGATCCGGGTCAGGTAGTACGGGTCGGCGGCGACCGGGATGCCGTCGATCTCGGCGTAGGAGTTCATGACCGAGCCCGCCCGCGCGTCCTTGACCGCGACCTCGAACGGGAACAGCAGCGTGTCGGCCACCTCGCGGGCGCCGGCGTGCACGGGGGCGAGGTTGCGGCCGGCGCGGGAGTTGGAGTAGCCGACGAAGTGCTTGAGCGTGGCGATCACGCCCGTGGACTGCACGCCGCGCACGTAGGCCGCGCCGATGGTCGCCACCTCGTACGGGTCCTCGGAGATGCACTCCTCGACCCGTCCCCAGCGCTGGTCGCGGATCACGTCGAGCACCGGGGCGAGGCCCTGGTGGACGCCGAGCGCCCGCATGCTCTCCCCGATCCTGGCGCCCATCCGCTCGACCAGCTCGGGGTCGAACGAGGCGCCCCACGCGGGCGGCACCGGGTACGTCGTGGCGCGCCAGGCCGCCAGCCCGGTCAGGCACTCCTCATGGGCGATCGCCGGGATGCCCAGCCGGGTGTGGTCGCGGAGCCAGCGCTGCCGCGCGGCCAGCGCCGTGCTCGCCCACTCCGGGTCGACGGGCCTGGTGCCGTAGTGGCGGGTGACGTGGCCCAGCCCGTGGCGGGCGAAAGCTTCAAACTCGACGTCCTCGCCCTGCATGGAGTCCTGCAGCGGCGCGACGACGCCCTCTTGCCGGTTGACGTTCAGCCATACGCCGACGAGCTGCGCGAGTTTCTCGTCGAGCGTCATCTCCGCGAGCAGTTGCTCGACCCGTTCCATACACCCTCGATCGGCAGATAGTGGTTCGGAAAATTTCTGAGACACTTTCCGAAATATTACCGTGACATTGCCGAGGGGTTACGCTAGGCTTCGGCCTGCACAGATGTCAACAGCACTGATCGGGTAGCAGGATGCTCCCAGGTCAGCGCGGGACCTGCCGTTTCCATCAGTTTCCGAAAGTTGTCCGGGGAGGCCCTGTGGCTCGAGCAACGCTGGCAGACGTCGCGGCCGCCGCCGGAGTGTCCGTGCCGACCGTCTCCAAGGTCCTGAGCGGCAAGAAGCACGTCTCGGCGGCCACCAGGGACAAGGTGCTCGAGGCCGTCAGGGCCTTCGGGTACGAGGCCCCGCGCCCGCCGAGCACGCCCCGGGCCGGCCTCGTGGACCTGCTCATCGACGGGCTCGGCTCGCCGTGGGCCCAGGTGCTCATCAGGGGCGCGGAACAGGCGGCGGCGCGGTGGGGGTTCTCGCTCGTGGTGACGTCCTCCGCCCGGCCCGACTTCGACCTGCGGCGCTGGATCGGGATCGTGCGCAAGCGCGGCACCGACGGGATCGTGCTGGTGCTGTCGCGGGCCAACCAGGATGAGATCGCGGCCATCGAGGAGCTGCTGCACGTTCCCCTGGTGCTGCTCGACCCGGTGGGCAAGCGCGATCCCCGCATGTCCACCGTCGGCGCCACGAACTGGTCGGGCGGTGTCATGGCCACCACCCACCTGCTGGAGCTGGGGCACACGAGGATCGGCTTCATCGGCGGGCCGCTCGACACGCAGTGCACGCTCGACCGGTACGAGGGCTATCTGGCGGCTCACCGTACGTTCGGGATCGAGCCCGATCCGACGCTGACGCGTTACGGCGACTTCCTCACCTCGGGCGGCAGGGAGTTCGGGGCCGAGCTGCTCGACCGCCCCGACCGGCCGACCGCCATCTTCGCCGGCTCGGACCTGCAGGCGGCCGGCGTCTACCAGGCGGCGACCGAGCGCGGGCTCCGGGTGCCGGACCAGCTGTCGGTGGTGGGGTTCGACGACTCGATGCTGTGCGAGATGATGTCGCCGCCGCTCACCACCGTCCGCCAGCCCCTCGACGACATGGCCAACGAGGCGGTCCGGCTGATCTCGGAGGAGCTGACCCATCCGAGGGGCGCGGCGGGGACCCGCATCGAGCTCGCCACCTCCCTCGTCCTCCGGAGCAGCACCACGCGGCTCGCCTCATGAACGGCGGCCGATCATCCGGTCGCGGACTCCGGCCGAGCTCGTCATAGTCGTACTGTGCTGATCACCAAAGAGCTGCGCGTGTCCGCGTACGCCATCTGCGTCGACGACGGCAGGCTCCTGCTCGCGCGCTGGGTCGGCCCGTCCGGCGAGCGGCTCTGGACCCTGCCGGGCGGCGGCCTAGAGCACGCTGAGGACCCCGTGGACGCCGCGATCCGCGAGGTGCGGGAGGAGACCGGCTACACGGTGGCGATCGAGACCCTGCTGGGCATGAGCACCCTGCACCGCCGCTACCCCCGGGGCGCGGGGCGCGAGGCCGACTTCCACGGCCTGCGCATCGTCTACGAGGGCCGCATCACCGGCGGCGCCCTCCGGCACGAGGTCGACGGCAGCACGGACCTGGCCGCGTGGGTGCCGCTCGACCAGGTGGCCGGCCTCGAACGCTCCGAGGTGGTGGACGCCGGCCTCGACCTCCACCGCGTACGGCCCCGCAACGGGAGGGCGACCTAGGCCAGGTCGTGTTTCATAAACGGCGCTACACCACGTCGAACTCGTTCCCCTCGGGATCCAGCATCGCCACCGCATAGTGATCAACCCCGGGCTGCGACAGCACCCGCACTACGGACACCCCCGCCTGGACAAGCCGCTCCACCTCGGCATCCACCCGCGCTTTCCGGGTCTCCAGCGGTACGTCCTCCCGCTTGCCGCCCACCTTCACATCCAGGTGGAACCGGTTCTTGATCACCTTGCCCTCAGGCACCTGCTGGAACCAGATCCTCGGCCCGTACCCTTCGGGATCGACGATGCTGTCGCTGCAGTCCCCCTCGCCCAGCTCGTCCTCCGGCACTCCGAGACTGCGCCAGTAAGCCCGCCACGTGTCGAATCCACCCGGCGGCGGCTCCACCGTGTACCGCAGCGCGCCCGCCCAGAACCGGGCCATCCGCTCGGGTGCCGCACAGTCAACGACCAGCTGATAAGAAACCATGGCAGCCATCCTTCAGGACCCATCCGACAATCGGGCCCGGCACCACGGCCGAGGCCGGCCAGGTGCTCCCTCATGGCGCACGCCGACTGGATCATCCCTCGGCCCCAGGGCCGGGCACGGCGGCGGCCGGATCGCCTTCGAGGGCACGCCCGCCGACCTCGTCGCCGCCCGCTCGACCCTCACCGGCGAGCACCTCGCGGCCTGCGTCGGCGCCTGAAGCGCATCCGCTGACCGCTCGCGATGGGGCCGCCCATACCGGCGGGTGCCGGTATGGGCGGCCTTGAATTTCGTTTACCCGCTGGTGCAGGTGTATCCGGATGGCAGGGCCGTGTTGCCGTCGGGACGGCTGGCCTGGAAGCCGAAGCTGGTGGTGCTGGCTCCGGGGGCCAACGTGCCGTTGTGGCTCACGCTCTTGGCCGTGACGGTCTGCCCGCTGGTGGTGACGGTGGCGTTCCATGAGCCGGTCAGCGTGTGCCCGGCCGGGAGCGTGAAGGTAACCGTCCAACTGGTGATCGTCGAGGTACTGGTATTGGTGATGGTCAGCGGCTGGATCACATAGCCGGTACCCCACTGGGACTGCACGGTCGGCGTGGCCGTGCAGGTTGCAGTGGTGCCGCCGCTGGTGGTGACCTGGACCGTGTTGGACACCGGCGAGAGGTTGCCGGCGGCATCCCGCGCGCGGACCTGGTAACGGTAGGTGGTGCTCGGGGTCAGGCCCGTGTCGCTGAACGAGGTCGTGGCCGAGGTGCCCACCTGCGTGAAGGTGCCGCCGGTGGCCCCGGGCGCGCGCAGGATGTCATAGCCGGTCACTCCGACGTCGTCAGTCGAAGCGGTCCAGGACAGGTTGGTGCTGCCGGCGGTGGTGCCGGAGGCCGCCAGCCCGGCCGGGGCGGTGGGTGGTGTGGTGTCGTCGCTGGTGGAAGCCGTGGTGAACGTGACTAACGCGGAGTTGGCCGACAGGTTGCCCGCGCCGTCCCGTGCTCGTACGTAGACCTGGTATTGGGTGTTGGCGGTCAGCCCGGTCAGGGTGATCGAGTTGGTGGTGGACTGGCCGAGTAGCGGGTCGGTGGCCCCCTGCTCCCGGTAGACGTTGTAGCCGGCCAGGCCGGAGCCGCCCTGGTCGGTGGATGCCGTCCAGGTCAGGGTGGCGCTGGTAGCGGTCACGTTGGAGACGGCGGGAGTGCCCGGAGCGGTCGGCGGAGTGGTGTCGTTCGTGCTCTGGAACTGGTTGAAGAAGTTCCACACCACTCCCTTGGTCCAGGTCCGTGCGCCGTCGTCGGCGGTGGACCCGTCCACTGGACCGGGAGTGTGCCCCCCGTCGAACGCCGCCCACACGACCGGGTACCCGGATCGGCATCCCGAGTAGGCGGTGACGATGTGCGTCAGGCTGCCCTGTGCCGGCTCTGGGGGGTTTTGGGAAGTGCAACCGTTGTTCCTGACGAACGTGTCCCGCAGCGACCGGCCCAGCGAGATGTTAAGGACGTTGTCCCTGATGCCGTGCAGCCCGATGTAGGCGATGGGCTGGGTGCCGCCGCTGCAACCGCTGAGCTGTGCGCCGGAGTAGACAGCGACCGCGCGGAAGACCGTCGCCCGGGCGCAGGCCAGGGCGTAACTCATGCCGCCGCCGTAGCTGAAACCTCCGGCGAACAGCTGCGTGGTGTCGACACACAGGTCCGCTTCGATCAGCCTGACCATGTCGTCGACGAAGGTCAGGTCTTGGCCGCCGGAATTGGCCCAGCCGTTGTTCAGGCCCTGGGGGGCGACGAAGATCGCGGTGTTGTTCGCCAGTTGCCTGAGCCCGTAGTAGGACCAGGTGAATCCGCTGCTCCCGCCTGAGTCGACGTCGTTGGCGGTGCCGCCGTTCCAGTGGAACCCGAAGATCAACCGGTAGGGGTTGTTGTTGTTGTAGTTGTCGGGAATTCTCAAGATGAAGGAGCGAGTCTGGCCGCTGCTCTGAATCGACTGCATGCCACTTCTGAGCGTCGGAGTCTTGCCGCATCCTGCCGTCGCCGCGGCGGCGCTTGCGGTGCGTGACGTGGTTTCGCTGATGCTCAGCGCCGTACCACCGGTGGCCACTACGAGAAGCGCCGCGACTATGACAGCGGCGAAGACGGAATTACGCCGCAACATCACTCACCTGCCGGTGGCGCTGCGGAGAGGGGCGGCACCACGGCCTCGGTTAGCGTTAACATGAGGTTGATCAGTCCTCTCATCCATGCAGACCTGGCGGCGGGTGGAGGGCGTGACGGAAGCATCGTGTGACCGCTGACATCGCTCCGCCGGGCCGGTCCTCCGCCGATGGTTGGTGGTGCGACGGAGCAAATACGAGGCGTGCAGGTGCCGTCAAGGCGTGGCCCGCTGCGCTGTCCGGACGAGCGGCGACCCATGCCCTCTTGCTGGCACGTACCGCCTCTTCACCCGGGAAAATACTGAAAGTTTCAGGGCAAAAAGCATGCTAAATCCGGCCGACGCCGAGGCTTCCAGAAAGCTATGAGGTTGAATCCAGCCTTCCCGGCCCTGGCCGCACTACTTTTGAAGGCCCTCGAAACTATCTGAGCATAAATGCGCATAGTCGGGAGTGGACCCGCGCCGACGCCGCCGAGCGCCGCGCGCGGACGAAGAGCGCGAGGCCGCCACGACGCTTGAGGAGACGAATCGGCTGCGCAAGCAACTGCGTGACGGTGGCCGCCGCGCTCGAGGCGGCGGCCACCGCCGGGCGGGAAGCCACCCAGGTGACGCTTCCCGCGCTGAGGGGGCCACGTGGCTGTGGCCCCCTCTTTTCTCAGTAAACCTCGCTCTTGTTGTTGACGATCTCGTCGAGCAGGGCGGTGGCGTCGGAGTACCGCTGGGCCGTCGAGCTGTTGACCGGCAGGGCCAGGGTGGCGAAGCTGTACCGGACGGCTTCTCCGACCGTGCGCGTCCCGAGCTTGCGGGTGAGCTCGCTGTCGATCTGCGTGGAGGCGTTGATCTGCCGCGCGGCAAGGTCGAACAAGGTCGCCAGCAGTTGGAACTTGGCGGGGCTTGGCTGCGGTCCGCCCGCCGCGAGCACGGCTTCGGCCTCTGAGTTGTCCAGTGCCCCGTTTCCCGAGCTGTCGAACTGCTGGTAGGTGGCCTGAACCCGGGCCAGCAACTCGGCGGTGCGGTTCTCCGGGTGGGTCTTCCAGTAGCCGTGCGAGTGTGGGTCGCGGGTCGGCGTGACCTCGGTGATCGTGGTGGTGGCCGTCGCGGTCACCGGCTCGTAGACGCAGCCGTTGACGTTGCCGTACGTCACGGAAGCCTGGTCCTTCAGCTTCTCCCCGGCGGTGAACAGCAGGCTGGGCCTGGCCGTGAACTGCACTGACCGGGCGGCGCCCGCGGTGATTTCGCCCAGCGACCACGTCAGCGTCGTCGTCCCGTCGGCGTTGCGGGTGACCTTGGTCGGACGGGGACCTGTGCCTTGGTCGAGGGCCTGGCTGTAGTAGACCTCCTTCGGGAGCGTGTCGGTCAAGGCGACGCCGGTGGCCTTGGCGCTGCCGACGTTGGCGACCTTCAGGTCGACGGTGATCGCCTCACCGGCGTTGACCGTGGCGGTCGCGCGCTTTTCGAGGGTGAGCTTGGGGGCGTGGACCTTGGTCGAGGCGGTCGCCGTGTTGTTGTCCGTTCTCGCCTCGGCTCCGCCGGCGAGGTCCTTCGCGGTCACCTCGGCCTTGTTGGTCAGTACGGCGGCGTCTTCGGTATCGCAGGGGATCTCGTAGGTGAACGTCTCTGTGCTCGTACCACCCGCGCCCAGTTGTCCGACCTGGCGCGTTTGAGCGTCGCCGGTCGGTGGGGTGTCCTTCAGGACGATCGCGGTTGCTTGGCCAGTGCCGATGTTGTCCAGCCTGACCGGGTAGGTGAGGGTGTCGCCGGGCTCGGCGTCGGCCTTGTCGACGGACTTCTTCGTGACGATATCGGGGTCATAGAAGTTGAAGAACGAGATCTCCTGGCGGATCACGGCGGCGAAGTCCAGTTCCTTCTCCACAGTGCCACCGGCCCCGGCGCAAGTGGGGGAGGATGCGGGCCAGCTGCTGCACGCCCAGCCCAGGCGGTCGGGGGACTGCGCCCGGAACCTGATCGCGGGCCAGTCGTCGTGATCCCTGAGGGTGGTCAGACCTTTCTCGGCGTTGATGTCCACGCTCACGTTGCTGGTGTCGATGATCGGGACGTTGGTGCCGGTCGTGCGGTTGTCGTTCCAGTTGAGCGGCCCGTTACCGGCGCCCGCCCGGAGCGGACGGAAACCGCTGCCCGGGTTGGCGAGGTTGTCCGTCCACCAGAACGTCCAGTCCGTGCCATCGCCGATACCCGCGGACTCGTTCAGGCCCCCTTCGTTCAGCGGGGGCAGCTTGCCGTTGGACAGGCCTAGACGTACCGCGCCCACCTTCCAGTCGCGCAGCTGGTTGACCAGCAGCGGCGGCGGGCTGTTCGGGATGCCCGTCTGGAAGAAGTAGTTCATGAGACTGAGGTAGTTGGGCTTGTAGTTGTCGTTGTTGTCGCCGCCGTGCCGCAGGGCCAGGGCGTGGAAGAGCTCGTGCAGGATGGTGCCGGCCTGGTCCTGCTCGGTGCCGACCTTGGCGTCGGCGTCGCCCGTGCCGGGGGTGAGCACCTGGATGTCGGTACGGTGGGCACTGGTCGTATCGCACTGGCGGTTGTCGCCGACATGGATCTGGGTGCCGTCGGTGACATCGTCACCGCGTGCGGTGGTCTGCAAAGTGTCGTCGCCGCCGTAGTCGCGGGTGAAGTCGGCCACGCACATGGTCCGCCATGAGCCGAGGGTGACGATGAAGTCCTTGTTGTTGTCCCGGGTGGGTTCGCAGCACTGGCCCGAGGTTCCCGGGTCGCCGAGGAGGTCGTGGGCGAAGATCCCGTAGTGGGCGTAACGGGCCAGCTCGGCGGGGAAGTCGGCGTTCCGTGCGTTCCGGTAGTCGTTGCTGTTCAGGCCCATTTGCTGCTGTTCGGCGAGTTGTGCTCCTGGAATGTAGACGAAGTCGATGCCGTCGCGATGTGTCCCCGGATAGGGACATGGATTCGTGGCCGGTAACGGAGCGGCGTCGAGGGTGTTGCGGACCAGGGTGATCGCGCCGGCCTTCGGCTGGTGAGAGTGCCGGGTGGTCGGGTTGGTGTCGGCCATGTAGTCGAGCTGCAGGATGATCGTCTTGCGGCACGGGTCGGCGCCGAGCGCGGGCAGGTCGGCGATGACATCGCCGCTGCGGTTCCTGATGCCGGTCAGTTCGATGATGTCCGGGATGCCGTCGCTGTCGGTGTCGGGCATCTCGGCGGTGGCGGTGATGCCGATTCTGGTGATCCGGCCGTCGTTGTCCCGGGGGAATCCGTGGTCGCCGTCGCCCTCGACGCAGGTCTCGCCCTTGGCGGTCTGCCCGTCGGACTTGACGCAGGGCTTGCCGAAGACGATGTCGTCGCCCGACAACGTGCCGGAGCGCACGTCGTAGACGAGGTTCAGCTCCAGGTCCTGGTCCCGGGGGCTGATGTCCATCCGGTCGTCGTTGGTGTTGAGCCCGTCGTCCCAGTCCCACAGCGTGACCGTGATGTCCACGGTTGGTTTGTCGCCCGGGAGGTCGTCTTTCGTGAAGGTCCAGCCGTTGGGGGCTTCCGGCAGGCCGAAGGGTTCGAACTCGTCGTCCTCGATCCTCGGGCCGATCTCCAAGGGGCCGTCGGCGATCTTGACCTTGGGGTAGTAGTCGCCGTCGCCCAGACCGCCGCTGTCGGGGTCTTCGATCTGGCGGAGGTACTCGATCTTGAAGGTGAGTTTGATGCCGGGGGCGGCTGCGGCTGCGGGGGTGGCAAGCGCCGGGATCCAGGCCAGGAGCAGCGCCAGGAGCACGGCGAACGTTAAAGGTTTTCTCGTTTCACGCCTGAACCGACTGAAGCCCATGGTTTCCTCCCTTGGAGCGCTGCTACAAGGAAGCGTCCGCCGTGGGCGGGGTCTGACGCCTGAGTACCCCCTACCCAAGTCGGCATGTGCGCATCGACGGCATGCTCAGCCGCTGACCGATCTCCTTGCGTTGGCGATGTCCAAGGTGCCGGCCGCCGCCTGGGGCTCGGCCAGGAGAACTGGGCGACCCGATCATGCGAACCCTGGCCACCTCCCGCAGAGATCTGGAGCAGCCTGTTCGATCACGACTTAGCGCGGTCACGGCGCTCGGGACAGGATGAAGTCCTCATATCCGTCGGGCGGCCGCATCCCGCGCGACAGCATCCAGTGCACCCGACCGGCCCCCGTCAGCGCGAGCGTCGCGCGGTAGCCCAGCTCCACGTCCGCCCGCTCGAACCGGCCCCCCGCCCCGGCCAGGTACTCCTCCACCGGATCCACGAACGTGGTCAGCGCCAGCGCCGCCAGGTCCGCCCCGACGGGAGCCGCGCCGAGCGTGGCCCAGTCCAGCACCACGGTCGTGCCGGCCGAGTCCATCAGGTTCCCGGCCGAGAAGTCGCCGTGCGTCAGGACGACCGGCAACCGCGCCAGCCGCGCGAGCAGCTCGTCCTGGCGCCGCCAGAGCCCGGCGACGCGCGGGTCGGCGTCCACGGCGGTCCATGCGCCGGCGGCCAGCAGCCGCTGGGCGAGCTGGTGCCCGGCCAGCCAGGGCACGTCCGGCACCGCCGAGCCCGCCTGCCAGGCCCCGAGCCTGCGGGCCGCCCGTCCCGGCTGCTCGGGCGCGCCGGTCACGTCGGCCAGGTACATCACGTCGCCCACGACGCCGTGACAGCGCGGCGCGGCCAGCGCGGGTCCGCTGGGGAGCAGGCCGCTCGCGTAGGCCAGGGGCTCGCGCCGCCAGTACGCCCAGTGACGGGGATCCCCGGCGTACGGGGCGTGCCGTCCGGACCGCACGGGGCGGACCTCCTTGCGCATCACGGTGAACGGCACCTCGTCACCCCCGCACCGGGCCACGCCGGACAGCCTGGTCACGGCCCCGGTCGCCGCCCCCGTGCCGCCACCGACCGGCTCCCGGCGGCACGTCACCACCACCCCGCCCGCCCGCCCCAGCACAGCGGCCAGGACGGGCTCGGGCAGCCGGTCGTCCATCACCGCCTCCGCGTGCGAGGGCGGGTCACGGGGCAGCGAGCCAGGTGTCCACCTGGGCTCTGAGCTCCGCCTTCAGCCCTTCGGGAGCGAACGACGCGTCGATCGAGGCCCGGGCCAGCTCCGCCAGCTCCGCGTCCCCGTACCCGAACACCTCCCGCAGCCGGGTGTACTCGTCGGCCAGCGCCGTCTCCCCGTCCGTGTTGATCGTGACCGCCAGCCCCGCCTCCAGCAGCCGGGGCAGCGGATGCTCGGGCAGCGAGGGGACGAGCCCGAGCAGGACGTTGGAGGTGGGACAGACCTCCAGCGGGATCCCGCGCTCGCGCACCTCGGCCACCAGCGCGTCGTCGTCCAGCACCCGGATGCCGTGCCCGAGCCGCTCGGCGTGCCCGACGTCGAGCGCCTCGCGGATGCTGGCGGCGCCGGCCGCCTCGCCCGCGTGGTGCACCAGGTGCAGCCCCGCCTCCCTGGCCGCCTCGAACACCTCCGCGAACGGCGCCAGCGGGTAGGCCTCGTCACCGGCCAGCCCGATCCCGATCACCCGCTCGTAGCGCCCGGCCAGCTTGAACGTCTGCCACAGCCGCTCCACCGGCCGCCGCCTGGAGTGGTCGAGCAGCACCCGGCAGTCGATCCCGAACCTGGCCCCGCCTTCGGCCAGCCCGTCGAGCACCGCCTCCAGCGGCATCTCCGGCTCCCCCACCCGCTCGCCGTGGGAGGCGGCGGTGAAGGTCACCTCCACGTAGCGGGTGCCCTGGGCGGCCTCGTCCTCGCAGAACTCCACGGCGATCCGCCGGAAGTGCTCGGCCGTGCGCAGCAGCGAGCGCACCCGCGCCCGCTCGTCGGCGAACTCTTTGAAGGTGCCGAACACCTCCGCCCGCTCGGACGTGCCGCCCAGCTCGCGCACGGTCTCGGGCCGTACGGTGCTCTCCAGGTGAACGTGCAGGTGGGCCTTGGGCAGGGTCCGTACGTCTCTCACTCCCGACACACTAAAGGCAGGCCCCCGGCGTATGCATGCGGATATCCACGGCGTACGGTCGTGGAATGACCCTCGTGCTGGTTCACGGCGTCCCCGAGACGGCCGCCGTCTGGGATCCCCTGCGCGCGGCGCTGAGCCGCCAGGACGTGCGCGCCCTCGCGCTGCCCGGCTTCGGCTGCCCCAGACCGGACGGCTTCACCTCCACGAAGGAGGAGTACGTCGCGTGGCTGGCCGGCGAGCTGGAGTCGATGGCCGGCGACGAGATCGACCTGGTCGGCCACGACTGGGGCGGCGGTCTGGTGGTGCGCCTGGTGAGCACCCGCCCCGGCCTCGTGCGTTCGTGGGCGAGCGACGCCGCCGGCCTCGGCCATCCCGACTTCGAGTGGCACGACCTGGCCAGGGCCTGGCAGACGCCGGAGGCCGGGGAGGCGTTCTTCGAGCAGCTCCTGGCCGTGCCGGTGGAGGAGCAGGCCAAGGCGTACGAAGGCTTCGGCGTGCCGCACGGGCACTCCCTGCGGATGGCGTCCGCCGTGGACCAGGTGATGGCCGACAGCATCCTGGCCCTCTACCGCTCGGCCGTGCACGTCGCCGAGGAGTGGTCGCCGGCATTCGCGGACATCCCCGCGCCCGGCCTGGTGCTGGCCCCCTCGGACGACCCGTTCCTGACCCGGGACCTGGCGCGGGCGAGCGCGGCCAGGGCGGGCGCCGCGGTGGCCGACCTGCCGGGCCTCGGACACTGGTGGATGCTCCAGGATCCGGCGGCGGGCGCGGCCCGGCTGGAGGCCTTCTGGGCCTCGGTCAGCTGACCCTGGTGATCCGGATCTTCGACTGCTTGTGCGGCCCCTGCTCCCAGTCCTCCATGAACGTGGCCCGCAGCCCGTGCGTCCCGGCCAGGGCCACGAGCGTCTCGGTGCGGTAGTAGAAGTCCTCCCGCAGCACGTGGTGCTCCTTGCCCTCGGTCCTGTCGAAGGTGAAGTCGAACCACGCGTCCGGCTTCATGATCCGCCCCACGTGGGCGAAGCACTCCTCGATGACGTGCAGCGGCGAGTGGGAGAACACGCTGTGCGCGTGCACGACGTCGAAGTGCTCGTCGGGCAGGAAGGCGAAGCGCAGATCGCGTACGGGGGTCAGATGGGGCAGCTTGTCGCGCAGCCCGTGCCGGACGATCGTGTCCTGGGCGGCCATGAGGATGTCGGGCGAGATGTCGATGCCGTAGTAGTTTCCGCTGTGCAGGTAGTCGATGAACAGCCGCCCGGCCCGCAGGTTGCCGCAGCCGATCTCCAGCATCCGGCATTCCGGCTTGAGCCCGTGCCCGACCAGGTAGTCGAACTGCATGCGGCCCAGCGCCAGCCACCGTTTGTGAGTGTGTGAGCCGACGGCGCCCTCGGGATCGCGCTCGGTGTCGGACTTCATGACGGCACGGTAGTAGGCGATGTGGTCACGCGTGCGCAGCCGGAACCACGTGTCGCGCGCCAGCCGCCGGAGGTGGGGCGCGATCCTGTCGGGGTTCCTGACCGCGTAGCCGACCTGGTGGACGAGGCTCGAACGGGAGCGTTTCACGCCTGGGAATCTAGGACAGCGCCCGCCGCGCTCACCTGCCTTGGGCGACAGTCTTGAGTCTCCGTTTGCACAGCCTTTCAGACGGGGGTGGTCAGCTCAGATAGTCGCGCAGCGCCAGGGAGCGGGACGGGTGGCGGAGCTTGGACATGGTCTTGGCCTCGATCTGGCGGATGCGCTCGCGGGTGACGCCGTAGACGCGGCCGATCTCGTCGAGCGTCCTCGGCTTGCCGTCGGCCAGGCCGTAGCGCATGGTGATCACGCCCGCCTCGCGCTCGGAGAGCTGGTCGAGCAGGGCGTGGAGCTGCTGCTGGAGCAGTGTGAACGAGACCGCGTCGGCCGGGGAGACGGCCTCGGTGTCCTCGATGAGGTCGCCGAACTCGCTGTCGCCCTCCTCGCCCAGCGGCATGCTCAGCGAGATCGGCTCACGGCCGTAGCCCTGCACCTCGATGACCCGGTCGACGTCGAGCTCGGTCTCCTTGGCGATCTCCTCCGGCGTGGGCTCGCGGCCGAGGTCGCTCTGCAGCCGGCGCTCGACCCGCGCCACTTTGTTGATCAGCTCGACCATGTGCACGGGGATGCGGATCGTACGGGCCTGATCGGCCATGGCCCTGGTGATGGCCTGCTTGATCCACCATGTCGCGTACGTGGAGAACTTGTAGCCGAGCCGGTAGTCGAACTTCTCGATCGTCCGGATCAGCCCCAGGTTGCCCTCCTGGATCAGGTCGAGGAAGAGCATGCCGCGGCCGGTGTAGCGCTTGGCGATGGAGACGACCAGCCGCAGGTTGGCCTCCAGCATGCGGCGCTTGGCCCGCGTGCCGTCGTCGGCGATCCACTCCAGGTCGGCACGTAGGTCGGCGGGCAGGCCCGGCTCGGTGTCGAGCCGCTCCCTGGCGAAGAGCCCGGCCTCGATGCGCTTGGCCAGCTCGATCTCCTGCTCGGCGGTGAGCAGGGGGACGCGCCCGATCTCCTTGAGATAGGCCTTCACCGAGTCTGCGCCGACGGCCGTGCCACCGTCGGCGACGTTGTCGTCGAGTTCGAGAACCTCTGCTGCTTCGGACAAAACACCCTCCTCGCTCGCTTTGGACACACGACGCTTCGAACGTGGGTCAGAACTGAACGTGGTGACCGTGGGCCATCGCCACCTTGGATTTCGACGGACGGGGAAGCGGCAGACCGTGCGGACCGCCTCTGACCACGCTACCCAACGGTGGCAGGTACGTGGCTCCAGGCGGAGAGCCGATTCGTGCTCAGCTCGTCGTAGCGCTCCTGGGCGGCAGCCATGCGATGCTCCCCTCCTCGACACCCGCGAAGGCCATCAGGCGCGCCCCCTCCACGGCCAGCTCCTCCCTGACGCCGTCGGGCAGCGGGCGGAAGGGCTCGACCGTCAGCACGCCGTTCTTAAGGTCCCACATGCCACCGACAGTTCCGTCGACGAGGAAGGTGGGGTAGACGACCGATCCCACGCAGACCGCCTTGCGCTGCTCCGGGGTCATCAGGCGGCTCCGGTCGTGGAAGGCCACGATGAGGTTGTCGAACCAGGGCAGGAACCGTACGGGAGCGGGCACGTCCTCGGCGGCGAGCGGGGCATCAGGAAGGTCATAAAGAACACGGCCCTCCATGTCATGAAATTTCCGCAAAAACGTCATCTGTTCCACGACCGACCGCAGCCGCGTCAGCCCCGACCACATCTGCACGTCCATGACGCTCGCCGGCCCGAACGCCGCCAGATACCGCACCACCAGCCGCTCCACGGGCGGCGACGCCTCCAGGGGCCGCCCGAGCCACTCCTCGGCGAGCGTGAACGGCGTGGCCCCGCGGGTCCCCCAGATGCCGTTCGGCGGCGTGTGCACGACCGGCACCACCGCCTGCGCCGACCACCCCAGCGCCGCCGCGTCCGCCGAGGGCCACCGCTCGTGCAGCAGGTCGCGCAGCTGCGACCGGGTGAGCGTACGACCCGCCAGGTGCTCGCGGGAGAGCTTGGTCAGCTCCTCCACGTCGACGCCCGGCATCACCCGGTTCCATGCCCCCTGCCTGCGCGAGAACATCGCCTGCAGCAGCGGCCGGATCCACAGGTAGTCGTCGGCCGAGACCAGATGCTGGGTGACGCGCAGCAGCGATCCCCGTACCACCTGCTTCCCGTACAGCAGCGCGGCCAGATCGGACTGGGTGAAGGAGGCCAGGCGCGACCAGAGCCCGACGTACGGCGCGTCGATGTCCTGCCCCTGCACGGCGACCAGGCGCTCGACGGCCTCCAGAGGGGACAGGGACGAGCGGCGGAGCAGGAGTTGGCGGTCGAGCGTGGTACGGGCGAGGACCCGCTGGTTGAGGATCATGCGAGGAGCGTACGGAGCAATGCGGCAAGCTTGCTTCCGCATTACGCAGCTCAGGTCGAAGGTCAGGCCTCCAGCTCGAGGGACGGGGCCGCGTCCGGCTCGGCGAAGGCCAGCAGGCCCAGTCCCTCCTCCTCGAGCAGGTCCAGCGGCGTCGAGGTGAACGGGCTGACGATCAGCTTGGCCCGCCTGCCCGCCCGCTTGATCTGCCACGTCCCCGCCGCGAAGCCGTCCACCAGGTAGACCGCCTTGACCCGGAGATTCTTGGTGGCGACCAGGCCCTTGTACTCATCGGCCAGCACGCGGGTCCGGTCGGCGTGGCCCAGGATCAGGGTGTCGAAGTCGGGCAGGAACCGTACGGGCGCGGGCGCCTCGCCGCCCGGCCTGGGCGCGTCCGGCAGGTCGTACAGCTCCCTTCCCGTGAAGTCTTTG
Source organism: Nonomuraea sp. NPDC050786 (assembly GCF_040654115.1). Taxonomy (NCBI): domain Bacteria; kingdom Bacillati; phylum Actinomycetota; class Actinomycetes; order Streptosporangiales; family Streptosporangiaceae; genus Nonomuraea; species Nonomuraea sp. NPDC050786. The sequence goes on along the minus strand of NZ_JBFAHJ010000022.1, from coordinate 146,228 downwards.
ACCCTTTCCAGCTCCATGCCGGACATGACCTGCTTGAGGCCGCGCAGCCCGGACCAGGTCTGCACGTCGGCGGGCGTGGCCGGGCCGAACGCGGCGAGGTAGCGTTCGATCAGCGCCTCCACGCCGGCCGGTGCCAGGGGGATGCCCGGCAGGCCGAAGGCGGACTCGCGCGGGAAGCTCCACCGGTCCTCGGTCGGCACCATGATCAGCGGGGTGAGCATGCGCACGGTGTATCCGAGCGCCCGGTCGTTCGCGCCGGGGAACTCCTCGAGCAGCCGGGGCCGCAGCTCGTTGAAGGTCATCGGCCCCGCGGCCAGCAGCCGGTCGGCCGCGGCCAGGACGGCGTCGAAGTCGAGCCCGTCGAAGCGGCGCGCCGCGGCCTCCAGCGCGGGCCGCAGCAGCGGCCGGAACGCGGCGAAGTCGGCGGCCGTCACCAGGTGCAGCGTGGCCCGCCACATGGTGGCCCGCACGAGCGTGCGCGCGTGCAGCGCCGTGTGCAGGTCGTCCCGCGCGAACCCCGCCAGCCTGGACCACACGCCGAGGTACGGGGGCCGCGGCTCCTGGGCCTGCAGCCCCACCAGGCGGCGCACGACGTCCGCCACGTCACCCTCGTGCCGTCCGAGAAGGTGCTGACGTGCCAAAGTGGCCCGGTTGAGGTCCCTGAGGGTGAGCATCTACCTATCATGCCTTTCCCTGTGGAATCGGTACGTTCCTCCTATCCCGCCTTGGCCGACGGCTTCGCCTACCTTGACGGCGCGGCCGGCACCCAGACCCCGCAATCCGTGATGGACGCCGTCTGCGCCGCCTACCGGAGCGGCATCGGCAACGTCGGCGGCGCCTTCCCCGCCAGCCGCCGCTCCGACGCCATCGTGGCGGGCTGCCGCGCCGCCGTGGCCGACCTGGTCGGCGGCCACCCGGACGGCGTGATCCTCGGCCCGAACATGACCACCCTGACGTACCGGCTGGCCAGGACCATCGCGGGCCCGGGCGACGAGGTGGTGGTCTCCAGGCTCGACCACGACGCGAACGTCCGCCCGTGGACCCAGACCGGCGCCACCGTCCGCTGGGCGGAGGTGGACCCGGTCACCGGGGAGCTGCCGGTCGAGCAGTACGCGGAGCTGATCGGCGAGCGTACCCGGGTGGTCGCGGTGACGGCGGCCAGCAACATCCTCGGCACCCGCCCCGACGTGCCCGCCATCGCCGAGCTGGCGCACCGGGCGGGCGCGCTGGTGTACGTGGACGGCGTGCACGCCACTCCGCACGGACCGGTGGACATGCGCGCGCTCGGCGCCGACTTCTACGCCACGAGCGCGTACAAGTGGTCGGGGCCGCACATCGGCGCCGTCGTGGCCGACCCGGCGCTGCTGGAGACGCTCAGGCCGGACAAGCTGGCCTCCTCGCCTGACACGGTGCCGGAGCGGTTCGAGACGGGGACGGCGGCGTTCGCCGACCTGGCCGGGGTGACGGCGGCCGTGGAGCACCTGGCCGCCCTGGTGCCCGGCGGGGGCACCCGCCGCGAGCGCCTGCTGGCCTCGATGACCGCGGTGGAGCAGCACGAGCTGGCGCTGTTCGCGGTGCTGATCGAAGGGCTGGAGACGATGCCGCACGTCACGACGTACGGCAAGCCGGCCAGGCGGACCGCCACGGCCTACTTCAACGTGGCCGGCCACACCCCGCGCCAGGTGGCCGAGCACCTGGCCGGGCTCGGGGTGAACGTCTGGAACGGCCACAACTACGCCTGGGAGCTGACCGGCGCGCTCGGCATCCGCGACTCGGGCGGGGCGGTGCGCGCGGGCCTGGTCCACTACAACGACCGCTCCGACGTGGAGCGGCTGCTCGACGGGGTGGCCCGCCTGGCATGAGCGCAAGGGGGGACCCCACCCGGCGGCGGCGGGGTGGGGTCCCGTCTATGGGCGGAGGTTACCTGGTCGGGGTGCAGCTGTGGAACCCCTCGTTGTAACCGTCCATGAACCCGCGCTGGTAGTAGCCGCCACCAGAGGTGCGCTGGAGGCTGTACGGGTTGTTGGCCCTGCAGTCCGCGCGGCCCTCCATGTAGCCGGAGTTCCTGCCGCGGTTGTACTGCTTCTGCCGGTCCTTGGGCGGCGCGGGCGCGGCGTGCGTGCTGGTCTGCACGCTGGTCGCGGTCGTGTCCGCGAGGGCCTGGCTGGTCGATGCCGTGACCGGTCCGAGTGTGACAGCGGCGAGAAGCGCCGGAGTAGCCAGCATCAGGCTCTTCTTGATGCGCATCCTGGTCTCCCTTCCTGTCACCCACAGCGTGGCGGGGGCCGTGTCACCACGCCGTGATGGCGGCGTGACGGCGGCGTCACCGGCCCCGGCTCAGCGGCCCCGCCCGGCGCGCAGATCCGCGACCAGCTCGCACAATCGGGGGGTCGGCTGGAGGCCGAGTTCGGTGTGGAGATTTCGCTCGTACAGCTGGAAATGGCGCAGCGCCTCCGCTTGGTTACCCTCCGCGAGGTGGGCCTCGATGAGCGCGGCGCAGGCGCTCTCCCGCAGCGGCTCGGCGTGCGCGGCCACGCTCGCGGCCGTGACCGCCTCGGCGAACCTGCCCTGCCGCACGAAGATCGCCGACAGCGCCTCGAGAGCGTGCAGCCGCAGCTGGTGCCACTCGTCCGCGGCGGCGAGGACCCATTCCTCGTACCAGCCGGGCAGCAGGCCGTCGGAGAGCACCTCGACGGAGTGCGTGCCGACCTCGTCCTCCCCGAGTTCGCGGGTGCGGTCGAGCAGGTGCCGCGCCAGCGCCCGCGCCTCGTCGAAGTCCACGCCGGTCTCCGGGCACAGCCCTATCTCGGTCGTTCCCACCTCGAGCATCCGCCGCCCGACGCCGTCGAGGCGGGCCAGCGCGGAGCGCAGGTTGGCCTGCGCGCGCTTCTCCGGCGCGTCGGGCCAGAGCGTGGTCGCCATCACGCTCCGGGGAACCGTCCTGCGGCTGATGGCGAGGAAGGCGAGCAGGCGCTCGGACCCGCTGGAGACGGCGCGCTGCTCGCCTCCGGCCAGCAGCCGGAAGCCTCCCAGAAGCGTCAGACAGAAAGGTCGCTCCACCATCTTCCGGTCCCCTCGTGGTGCGGGATCAGTGCGGGGAGCCGCTCTTCACTTACCCGCCGTCCGCCGGAATGAACGGCGACCTTCCGGTGCTTGCAGGGACGACGGCGTACAGGGTCGTACAGGGTCGTACAGGAAAGAAGGCGTGTCCCATGTCACCGCAGGCCGACGCGGCCCGGCTCATCGTGCAGGCACTGGAGGCGGAAGGCGTCGAGCACGTCTTCGGCATCCCCGGCGAGGAGAACATCCACTTCGTCGACGCGCTCCAGCACTCCTCCATCCGCTACGTGCTCGTACGGCATGAGCAGGCCGCGGCCTTCATGGCCGAGATCTACGGCCGGCTGACCGGCAAGCCCGGCGTGGCCTCGGCCACGCTCGGCCCTGGCGCGATCAACCTGCAGCTCGGCGTGGCCGACGCCACCACCAACAGCACGCCGGTGGTGGCGATCACCGCGCAGGTCGGGCTCGACCGCATCTACAAGGAGTCGCACCAGGTGGTGGACCTGGTGTCGCTGTTCCGGCCGATCACCAAGTGGGCCGAGCTCGTGCCGTCGCCGCAGGCGCTGCCCGAGATGATCCGCAAGGCGTTCAAGACCGCCCAGACCGAACGTCCAGGCGCCGTCTACCTCGCCATCCCCGAGGACGTCGAGTCGGCGCCGGCGCCCGCCGGCCTGCGCCCGCTCCCGGTGAACGTGGTCCGCCCCCAGGACCCCTCCCCCGCCCAGATCGCCCGCGCGGCCGACGTGCTGGCCGTCGCGCGCCGGCCGATCGTGCTGGCCGGGCACGGTGCCACGCGCGCCGGGGCCGCTCCGGCGCTGGTGCGTTTCTCCGAGCGGCTCGGGCTGCCGGTGGCGACCACGTTCAACGGCAAGGGCGTCTTCCCCGACGACCACCGGCACGCGCTGGGCGCGGTGGGTTTCATGCGCCACGACTACGTGAACTTCGGGTTCGACGAGGCGGATGTGCTGATCAGCGTCGGGTACGAGCTCCAGGAGTTCGACCCGGCCAAGATCAACCCGCTGCGGGACAAGAAGATCATCCACATTCACCGGTTCCCGGCCGAGGTGGACGACCACTATCCGGTGGAGGTGGGGATTCACGGGGACATCTCGCGGTCACTGCACGCGCTCGGCGACGCGGTGCACCGGCGCTTCGAGATGAACGGCACCGGCGAGAAGATCCGCCGCATGGTGCGGGAGGAGCTCGAGCAGGGACGTTCGGAGGGCGGGTTCCCGCTGTCGCCGCGCCGGGTGGTGGCCGACATCCGCGCGGCCATGGGGCGCGAGGACATCGTGCTGGCGGACACGGGGGCGGTGAAGATGTGGATGGCCCGCATGTACCCGACGTACGAGCCCAACACGATGCTGGTCTCCAACGGGCTGTCGTCCATGGGCTTCTCGGTGCCGGGCGCGCTGGCGGCCAAGCTGGCCTTCCCCCATCGCCGCGTGCTGGCGGCCACCGGTGACGGCGCGTTCCTGATGAACTCCCAGGAGCTCGAGACCGCCGTGCGGGAGCGGATCCCGTTCGTGGTGCTGGTGTGGGTGGACGGCGCGTACGGGCTGATCCAGTGGAAGATGGACCTGGAGCTGGGGCGCGATTCCAACGTCGCATTCGGCAACCCCGACTTCGTCAAGTACGCGGAAAGTTTCGGGGCCCGCGGCTATCAGGTCACGAGCGCCGACGAGCTGCTGCCGACGCTGCGCAGGGCGCTGGCGGACGACGTGGTGTCGGTGGTCGCGGTGCCGGTCGACTACTCGGCGAACCTGCAGCTGACCGACAAGCTGGGGGACCTGACCGGCCCCTTCTGACTAGACGGCGCGTTCAGATGTTGTAGATCACGTGTTGACCCCGGCTCCGGGCGGGGCGAGGGCCGTAAGATCGACTGGGTGAGCCTGCCCGCCGTCCCCCAGGAGGTGGCGCCGCCGGTCGAGCCGGCGCGCGACCCGTACCAGGTCTATCTCGACTCGCTCACCAGCCCCGAGTCGCGCCGCACGATGCGCGGCTGCCTCGACCGGCTGGCCCGGCTGCTCACCGGCGACGAGCGTGCCACGGGCGCGGGCCAGCCGTGGCATCTGCTGCGGTACGAGCACACCGTCCGCATCCGTACGATGCTCACGGACCAGGGCTGGTCGGCGGCCTACGTGAACAAGCACCTGGTGGCGCTCCGGCGGGTGCTGAAGGAGGCGTGGCGGCTCGGCCAGACCAGCGCCGAGGACTTCGCCCGCGCCTCCGACCTGGCCCCGGTGCGCCAGAGCCGCCTGCCCACCGGGCACCACGTGCCGCCCGAGGTGGTGGGGGCGGCCCTGTCGGCCTGCGACGACTCGCCGTCGGGGGTGCGGGACGCGGCGCTGATCGCCGTCCTCTACTCCACCGGCTGCCGCCGCGCCGAGCTCGGGAGCCTGTCGCTGGCCGACTACGACCCGGGGAGCCGGTCGCTGCGGGTGCGCGGCAAGCGCGACAAGGAGCGTCTGGTCTATCTCACCACCGACGCGATCGGGCTGGTGGAGCGGTGGCTGGCGATCCGGGGGAGCGCGCCGGGGGCGCTGTTCAGCCCGATCAGCAAGGCGGGCCGGCTGCGGACGCGCGACGGGCGGCCCGTGGGGCTGACCGGGCAGGGCATCGCCGACATCCTGGCCCGCCGCCTGTCGGAGGCGGGGGCGGCCCGGCGTACCGCGCACGACTTCCGGCGCACGTTCATCGGCGAGCTGCTGGACGCGGGCGTGGACCTGGCCACGGCCCAGGCGCTGGTGGGGCACTCCTCCCCCGCCACGACGGCCCGCTACGACCGCCGTCCGGAGAAGACCCGCCGCGACGCCGTCGACCGCCTGCGCCTGCCCGCCCCGCGTCCCCTCTCCTGAAGGTTCACAGGTCGGCGGGCAGGAGGGAGAAGGCGCGTTCGGCCGCCCGCACCGCCTCGCGCTCCACCTCCTCCAGCGGCCGCCCCTCGGCCAGCAGCTCCACGTTGCGCCGGGCCAGCACGCGCTGGGCGGCCAGCACCTGCCCGGCGACCAGATCGGCGGTCAGGTCGTCGGTCGTCTCCGCGAGCGCCTCGGCCAGGGCCCGCTCGTCCAGCGACATGTGCCGGAACAGCCGCGCGACCAGGCTGGGCGTGGAGAACACCATCCGGTTGTAGGCCAGCACCTCCGGATGGTCGTTGAGCCCGGTGACGGGGTCGTGCCTGGCGAGCCCGTCGAGGAAGTGCCGGCGCAGGGCCTCCAGGGGCCGCTCCTGCGGCGCGCGCTGCCGCACGACGCGCGCCGCCTCGCCTTGATGGTCGGCGATCCGGTGCAGCACGAGGTCTTCCTTGGTCGGGAAGTACTTGAACAGCGTCGGCTTCGACACCCCCGCCGCCGCCGCGACCTCCGTCACGGGCACCTCGTCGAAGCCGCGCTCCAGGAAGAGCGCGATGGCCGCCGTCGAGATGGCCTCGTGGACGCGCTGCCGCTGAAGCGCTCGTAGTCCAGTCATGGGCTCACTCTAACGCAAAAGTGTTAACCTGGTTAAAGTCTTAACCGAGTTAACGCTTTAGGGAGGCGCGAATGGGCACGCTCGAGGACGAGAAGCAGTACGTCGAACGCTGCAGGGCCGGTCTGCGCAGGATGCTCGAAGGCGCGCGCGACAACGTGATCGTCGGCGAGACCGTGGCCGGCGACCGGTACAGCGCCGAGCGGCTGGGGCGCCACCTCAAGAGCCTGGCCAAGGAGCTCAGTGAGGAGCCCGAGGGCCCGCCGTTCTTCGGCCGGCTGGACTTCGGCCGGGACTCGGCCGAGCACGGCGGGCGCGCGTACCACATCGGCAGGCGGCACATCACCGGCGAGCACGGCGGCCCGCCCGTGGTGATCGACTGGCGCGCGCCGGTCGCGCGGGCGTTCTACCGGGCCAGTGCCCGCGACCCGCAGGGCGTCGCGGTGCGCCGCCGCTTCGGCTGGTCGGGGACGACGCTGACCAGCTTCGAGGACGAACAGCTCGAAAGGGGCGAGGAAGGCACGTCACGCATCCTGGCCGCCGAGATCGAGCGCCCCCGCGTCGGCCCCATGCGTGACATCGTGGCCACCATCCAGCCCGAGCAGGACGACCTCGTACGCGCCGAGCTGGACACCTCGATCTGCGTCCAAGGCGCGCCGGGCACCGGCAAGACGGCGGTCGGTCTGCACCGGGCGGCGTACCTGCTGTACGCGCACCGGCAGCGGCTCGAGCGCTCCGGCGTGCTGGTCCTCGGGCCGAACCGGGCCTTCCTCGGCTACATCTCCGCCGTGCTGCCCGCGCTCGGCGAGATGGAGGTCGAGCAGACCACCCTGGAGCGCCTGCTCGCCACCGTCCCCGTCACCGCCGTGGACAGCGAGGCCGCCGCGATCGTCAAGCACGACGCGCGGATGGCCGAGGTCCTGCGCAGGGCCCTGTACGGGCGGATCAGCAAGCCGGTCGAGCCGGTGGCGGTGCCCGACGGCTCCTACCGGTGGCGGGTGCCGGCGGACGAGCTGCGCCGGATCGTGGACGACACGCGCCGCGCGTCGCTGCCGTACGGAGTGGGCCGGGAGCGGGTCCAGGCCAGGGTGGTCTCCGCGATCCGCCGCCAGGCCGAGGCCAGGGGGCAGACGGCCAACGCGGCCTGGACCCGCAGGATCGCCCGGGGCGTCATCCCGTTCCTGGACGCGGTCTGGCCCGCCGTCAAGCCGGAGGAGGTCCTGTACGAGGTCCTCCGGGGCGACACGCCCGGCGGCGTGCTGACGGACGCCGAGCGGGAGGCCATCACCTGGGCCAGGCCGCCCCGCAGCGTCAAGAGCGCCAAGTGGACGGCGGCCGACCTCGTGCTGCTCGACGAGATCGCCGGCCTCATCGAGCGCCCGCGCGGCTACGGCCACGTCATCCTCGACGAGGCCCAGGACCTGTCGCCCATGGAGTGCCGGGCCGTGGCCAGGCGCAGCGAGCACGGCTCGCTCACCGTGCTCGGCGACCTGGCCCAGGGCACCACCCCGTGGGCGGCCTCCTCGTGGCCGGAGCGCATGGCGCTGCTCGGCAAGCCGGACGGCCGGGTCATCGCCCTGACCACCGGCTTCCGGGTGCCCGCGGCCGTGGTCGAGCTGGCCAACACGCTGCTGGCGGCGCTCGACGCCCAGGTGCCCGCGACCCGCTCGTATCGCTCGGACGGCCGCCTGCGCGTCACCGAGGCGACCGCGCTGGAGAAGGGAGTGGTGGAGGCGGTGCGCGAGGCGCTGGCGTTCGAGGGCTCGGTCGGGGTGATCGCGGCGGACGCCGACCTCGAGGCGCTGACGGCCGCACTCCGGGACGAGGGCATGGACGGGGACATGGACGGGGACGGCCGCCTCAGCGTGCGGCCCGCCTCGCTGGTCAAGGGCCTGGAGTACGACCACGTCATCGTGGCCGAGCCGGCGGCCATCGTCGAGGCCGAGCGGCGCGGCCTGAACCGCCTGTACGTCGCCCTCACCCGTGCCGTCTCCCGGCTGGACGTCATCCACGTCCGGCCCCTGCCGCCCCAGCTTTCCCGCCCGGTAGAAGCCTCCTGATTTCGGTATATGTCGATGTTCGTTCGGCTCGACAGGAGCGGCTCCCTCGGTGTGTGATGTTGTTCACATCTCGAGAGGAGCCGGCCAGTGACCTCTTCGCACGAGCCGCCCCAGGGCGACGACGTACCGCCCGCCAGGCAAGACCAGTGGAACCAGCCGCCGCCCTATCCTCCTCCGCCGCCCCCGCCTCAGCGGCAGGCGCCGAGCAGCCAGGTCCTGTCGATCATCGGGTTCGTCTGCGCGGTGGTGGCCGTGCTGTTCATCCCGATCCTGTTCGGGCTGGCCGGCATCGTGCTCGGCATCGTCGGCCACACGCGGGGTGAGCCGCTGGGCAAGTGGGCCGCCGTCGCCGCCGGCGTCGGGATGATCATCGGGATAGCGCTCGGCGCCATCCTCGTCGGGAGCATGTCGTCCTGACCCCGCCCGTACGGCGGGTGCCGGGCCCGCCGTACACCCCAGATGGCGGGCGGGGCGGTCCGTGGGAGACAGGCGGGCGGTCGAGCCGGCGGAGCCCGAGGGCGGGCTGAGCGTCACCGTACGGCTGCCGCGGGGGGCGCCGTGCGATCCTTGAGGGATGCTGTCGCCGATCGACGAGCTGCGCGAGCAGATCACCTCCCGCCTGGCCGCCTTCGACCGCCGGGAGGTCCCTCCGACCGGCGCGATGCGCGGGGCCGCCGTCACCGTGTGCGTGCTGGAGGACGCCGAACGCGCCCCGTACACGGTGCTGATCAAGCGGGCCGCCCGCGGCCGCAATCCCGGGCAGTGGGCGCTGCCGGGCGGGCGGCTCGACGACGGGGAGCGGCCGGTGGACGCGGCGCTGCGCGAGCTCGAGGAGGAGACCGGCCTCACCGGGGTCGAGGTGGCCGGGCTGCTCGACGACTTCGTCACCGACTCGGGATTCGTGATCACGCCGGTGGTGGCATTCGGCGGCACGCAGGAGCCGGTGGCCGACCCCCGCGAGGTGGCCTCGGTGCACGCCGTGCCGCTGGAGTGGTTCCTGCGGCCCGGAGTGCCCCGCTGGCAGGGGGAGCTGCTGCAGATGCCGCTGGGGCCCTCCATCGTGGTCCACGCGCCGACGGGGGCGATTTTGTGGCAATTTGCCGAGGTGGCGCTGCGTGGCCGCGAGCAGCGGGTCTTCGACGTGGCACAGCCTCATTGGACGAGAACCTGACCGATTCTTGGGGCCCGATGGAATAGCGATGGCCGGATGTCCGTTAGCATCGAATGGCCGATGTGGTCTGTGTCCCCCGGGCCGCAAATTACCGCCTTCACGGAATACCGTTCGGCTGGAGCCGTGTTGTGCATCTCGCCGAGGAGGCGACCGCCACATCGGCCTAAACGGCTTTTCCCAGGCGTCCCGCCCCTCGGGCGGGGCGCCTGCTTTATGGTGGGGTGGCCGACCGCCCGATGATCAGGAGAGCTCGTTGCTGTACGAAGTGGTCAAGTTCGCCGCCGCGCCGCTCGCCCAGGCGATGTGCCGGCCGCACATCTCCGGGGCGGCGCACGTGCCCAGGAGCGGTCCGGCGATCCTGGCCGCCAACCACCTGTCGGTGCTCGACTCGTTCCTGCTGCCGGCGCTGCTGCCGCGGCACGTGACGTTCACCGCCAAGAACGAGTACTTCGACGGCAACCCCGTCTCCGGATTCTTCATGCGGCTGGGCGGCAGCCTGCCGATCGACCGGGACAGCGCGCACGCCGCGCAGGCCATGCTCGACGCCGCCGCCGAGCTGCTGGAGCGGGGCGAGCTGTTCGGCATCCACCCGGAGGGCACCCGCTCCCCCGACGGCCGCCTCTACCGCGGCAAGGTCGGGGTGGCCTGGCTGGCGCTCAAGACGGGCGCGCCGGTGCTGCCGGTGGCGCTCACCGGCACCGAGAAGGTGCTGCCCGTCGGCTCGAAGGTGCCGAGGCCCGCGCGGATCGGCATCACCATCGGGGCGCCCCTGCGGTTCGAGGGCGACCACACCAAGGCACGTGACCGGCGGCAGGTGACCGACGAGATCATGGCGGCCATCCAGAAGCTGTCCGGCCAGGAGTACGTGCCGGCCTACGCCGCCAGCGTCAAAGCGGCGGGCGGCCAGTCCTAGTGTCGTCGAGGAACAGGGGGATGTAGTGGCGCGGGGCCGTACCATCGCGATCGTGTCCGGCGCCGTCGTGCTCGCGGTGGGGGCCGCGGCCGGTGGCGCGTACTACGTGCTGCACACGAGGGGGACGCCCGCCGAGACGGCGCAGCGCTTCGCCGCCGCGTGGCAGATGGGTGACAAGGCCGCCATGACGGCCCTGCTGGCCAAGCCGCAGCAGCTCAGCGCGTACGACCAGCAGCGCACCGCGCTCGCGGTCGAGTCCGCCGCGATCCAGCTCGGCAAGATCACCGAGACCGACGACCGGGCCCGTGCCCCGTACACCGCGACCCTGACGCTCAAGAACATCGGCACGTGGTCCTACCAGGGCCAGATCGACCTCATGGTCGCCGACCGGGCGTGGAAGGTCGACTGGAAGCCCGCGACGCTCCACCCGTCCATGACCGACGGCGCCGCCTTCGCACTCAAGACGCGCTGGCCCGGCCGGGCCGAGATCACCGACGCCGACGGCGGCCGGATCGACACGGGCACGGTCGGCGGATCGGTGCAGCAGCTGGTCGGCTACCTCGACAAGGCCACCAAGAAGGACGTGGCCAAGCTCGGCTCCTCCTACAAGGTCGGCCAGGCCGTCGGGCGGGGCGGGCTGCAGGAGACGTTCCAGGAGCAGCTGGCGGGCACGCCGGCCACGGAGATCCAGCTCGGCGGCAAGACGCTGCAGACCATCGAGGGCTCCGACGGCAAGCCCGTCCAGACCTCGCTCGACCCGCGCGCGCAGGCCGCGGCGGTGGCGGCGGTCAAGGACATGAAGAAGCCCACCTCTATGGTGGCGATCAAGCCGTCCACGGGCGAGATCCTGGCCGTGGTCAACAACCAGGGCGGCTTCAACCGGGCGCTGGACGGCCGCTACCCGCCCGGCTCGACGTTCAAGGCGGTCACGGCGATCGGGCTGCTCGCGGCCGGGATGTCGCCGCAGGACACGGTGACGTGCCCGATGTACTCGACCATCGGCGGGCTGAAGATCCGCAACTCCGACAAGGAGGCGTTCGGGTCGCTGTCGTTCCTCGACTCGTTCGCGCACTCGTGCAACACCACGTTCGCGCCGCTGGCGCAGCAGAAGCTGGGCGCCGCCAAGCTGCTCGAAGCGGCCGAGGACGTGGGCTTCAACCAGCCGCTGAACATCGGGGTGCCGGCCGCCAAGGCCAGCTTCCCCAAGGCCGAGTCCGACGCCGAGCTGGCCGCGGAGTCGTTCGGGCAGGGCCGGATCACCGCCAGCCCGCTGACGATGGCCTCGGTGGCCGCCGCCATCGCCGACGGCACCTGGCGTCCGCCGACACTCGTGCCCGCGCTGAAGCAGAAGGCCGAGGAGCGTGCCCTCCCCGACGGGGTGAAGGAGAAGCTGCACGAGATGATGGCCGCCGTGGTGTCCAAGGGCACGGCCAAGTCGGCGGGGCTGCCCGCCGGGACGCACGGCAAGACCGGCACGGCCGAGTACGGCACCGGCGACGACCTGAACACCCACGCGTGGTTCATGGGGTTCAAGGGTGATGTGGCGTTCGCGGTGGTCGTGGAGGGCGGCGGCGCGGGCGGCAAGGTCGCGGCGCCGGTGGCGGCGACCTTCCTCAAGAACCTGTGACGCTCTCCTGCTTGGGCCGGCCGGTGCTGGGCAGGGGTCGGTCGTGGGGGGAATCGGCGCCGAGGAGTACGCGGCGCGGCAGGAGGCGATGAGGCGGCTGGCCGCGCGCGAGGGGTTCCACGGGGTCGTGGCCTGGTCCAGAGGCGGATCCACGCAGGACCGCTACGCCGACGTCCACCACCTCACGGGCTTCTACCCGCACCGGCCCTTCGTCCCCGACGTTCCCGGCCACTGGCGGGCGCGCGGCCACGCGGCCGTGGTGCTGCCCGTGGACGCTCTCCCGACGCCCCCGAACGGCCTTTCGAACGGCCGCGCTCGCGTCACGGCCATGCTGATCACCGACGCGGGCGATCTCCAGGAGCCGCGGCCGGCGGCGCGGGTACGGGTCGCCGCCGACCTCGTGGACGCGCTCGCCGAGCAGATCAGGGCCTGGATCCGGCCCGGCAAGGTCGCGTTGATCGGCTCCGAGTCGATGACCGCCTCCTGGTGGTGCCGCCTGCGCTCGGTGCTGCCCGGGCACGAGCTGGTGCGCGCCGACGAGCTGGCCTGGGAGGCGCGCCGGATCAAGAGCCCGGCCGAGCTGGGCCTGCTGCGCGCCTCCGGGGAGCTGGGCGTGCGCGCGATGGCCGCCGCCCGCGACGCCGCCGAGCCGGGCGCCACGGAGGCCGACGTGGCGGCGGCCGCCGTCGCCGAGATCGTCCGGGCGGGCGGCGCCTACTACGGCATGGGCATCTCCTCGGGCACCGAGTCCCACACGTTCGCCGCCTCGGGCCCGGCGCCCTACGCCGCCGACCGGCGGCTCGCGGCCGGCGACCTGCTCAGGATCGACCTGTACGGCTCGGTGCACGGCTACCTGTTCGAGCTGGCCCGTACGTGGGTCGTCGGCGAGGAGCCGACCACGGAGCAGCGGCGCCTTCTCGAAGCGGTGCGTGACAGCGTCCTCGCGGGTATCGACCTGCTGCGGCCCGGCCGGTCCTTCGGCGAGGTGGCGCGCCGGTGCCAGCAGGTGTTCGAACGGTCGGCCTTCGCGGCCCATCACGGGCTGCCCGAGGCGGAGATGCACGGGGTGTGGGGGCACGGGCTGGGGCTGTCGGTCGAGCCGCCGTGGATCATCGAGAACGGGCCGCACGCGGGCGAACGGGCCGAGGCCGGGATGTGCCTGGCCCTGGAGCGGCGGCTCGCGGTCCATTCGGTGGGGGGCGCCGGGTACGAGGAGGACGTCATCGTCACCGACGCGGGACCGGAGCTCACGACCACGAGCCGGCACAGCCCTGAACCGGCCGCCCGCTGAGCCGCGAGGACTGCCTTCAGAAACGGGTGGGCCGCTGGAGGTCACCTTTGGCGCGCTCTCGGGCGCGGCTCACGCGTGCGGTCCGAGCCGCCCAAGTCGCACCCAAGTTGCCTCCGCGACACTCCCCTGGTTCAGTCCGATCGTGACCCGCAGGCGTTGAGCCCCGACCTGACGGCCTCCGGTCCGATGACGTACAAGGTCACCTGCACATGAAGGAGCCGACGATGACCATCGAGTGGACCGCGCTGTCGCACGCGGACCTGCCGGCGATCGCCGATCTCGCCCGGCGGTGCGTCGCGCACGACGGCGGGCTCCGGGCGACCACCTCCCCGTCCTTCCTGGAGCGCAGGTACGCCGGAGGAACGGCGGTGGGCGCGTTCGCCGACGGCCGCCTGGTCGCCTGCGGGGCCGTACGCCCCGTGGGCGACGCCTCGGCGGCGACCGGCCTGGTCGATCCCGGCCACCGAGGGCGCGGCCTGGGATCCGGCCTGCTCGACCGGCTGGTCAAGGGGCCGGTCCGGCTGGAGACCGAGTCGCTGACCCCGCAGGCCCACGCGCTCTTCCTCGCGCGCGGGTTCCGGCAGACGTTCGCCGAGGACGTCTACCGCCGCGACCTGGCCCAGCCGCTCCCGGCTGTCCCCCTCCCGCCGGAGTTGAGGGTCGAGGAGTGGTCGCAGGAGACCGAAGGGGCCTTCTACGCGGCCTACTCCGCGTCCTTCGCCGACCGTCCCGGCTTCCCCGGCTGGTCGCGGGAGGAGTGGGTGGGCTGGCTGGTCGACGACGAGTTCCTGCCCGGCTGTTCGCTCGTGGCGCTTGACGCGGGCGGGGCCGCCGGCTTCGTGGCGTGCGCGGAGGGGTTCCTGATCCAGGTCGGCGCCGTGCCCGGGTGGCGGCGGCGCCACCTGGCGAGGGCACTGGCGGCCGCCGCGCTCGACCGCATGCGCGACCGCGGCGCGACGGAGGTCTTCCTGGACGTCAACGTCAACAACCCGGCCTCGGCCGCCCTCTTCCGCGGCCTCGGATTCGAGGTGATCGCCCGCCGGGCTCGCTACGAGTAATCCGCATATTTGGGGACTTCTGAAAGGGTGCCGCCGTTCTCCGTGATCGCGGAGAACGGCGGCGCCTTTCTTTGCCAGCCGCACGTCCTTGAGCCGCGCTTGAAGTCGGTCCACCAGTGCCGCCCAAGAGCGGGAGGCCACGATGACGGCGATCCCTCCACAACAGAAGGAGTACGACCATGTGGACCGCCGAACACCCGAACGTGCCGCAGATCACGCTGCCCGGTCAGGCCGCCGCCGTGCCGGGGCCGCTCGACATGACCAACATGTACCTGGCGCACTACGGCTTCCGCCGCGACCTCGGCCACCTGCTCACCACGGTCGGCCGGGTCTCCCTCGACGACCGCCGGCGCATCGCCGCCCTGCGCGAGCACCACGCGTGGGTGCTGTTCGTGCTGCACCACCACCACACCTCCGAGGACGAGACGGTCTGGCCGCGGCTGCGGGAGCGGGCGCCGCAGGCGATCGGCACGATCGACGCGCTGGAGGCCGAGCACGAGGCGTGCGACCACTGGATCAGCGAGAGCACCGGGGCGTTCCAGGCGTTCGACGCCGACCCGTCCGAGCCGGGGCGCGAGCGGCTCATGACCGCCCTGCGCGCGCTGGCCGACACGCTGGGCGCGCACCTGGCGCACGAGGAGACCGACGGGATCCCGCTGATGATGGCCCACATCACGCCGCAGGAGGACGCGGAGATGCACAAGACGATCACGAAGCAGTACGGTCTGCGCAAGCTGATCACGCTGCTCGGCTGGATCACCTCCGAGCTGCCGGCCGACGTCGAGGCCCACCTGCGCAGGACCTCACCCAAGCCGCTGCTGCTGCTCAGCACCCTGGCCAGGGGCCGCTACCAGCGGCGCATGGCCTTCCTGTGGGGGTGAGCCTACCTGTGGGGGTGGCCCAGCTCCCGCTCCACGCTCTCGGCGCGCTCGGCGTGCCGCCGCGCCGCCTCGGTGTCGCCCAGGGCCTCGGTCAGTTGTGCCAGCGACCGGCTGACCGGCCACAGCAGCATGCTCAGCCCGGCGGTCCCCATCCGGTCGGCGTACGGCGACGCCTCCTCGTACAGGTCGGCGCAGGCCTTCCGGTCCCCCAGCGCCGACCAGACCTCGCAGCGGACGACCAGCCAGAACAGGTAGACGAAGGTGCGTGGGATCGGCGGTTGCCGCTCCCACGGCCCGAGCGCCTGCCGTGCTTCCTCCAGCCGGCCGCTGACCACCAGGTAGTGGGCGTACCCGTCCAGGTTGAACTGAGAGAGCTGATCGTGCGAGACGTCTTGCGGCGGCTGGATCGCGTCCGCCGCACCGCGGCGCAGGCGCATGAGCCCCACCTGGTACGTGGCGCCCGCCATGCTCGACTCCAGCCCCCACATCGAGGTGGCCCGCTGCTCGGCGACGGTGGTCGCGAGCAGCGACTCGGCCGCCTCCAGGTCGCCGCGGCCGGTGAGGACGCCGAGCCGCAGCCAGTTCAGCATGATGCGCAGGTACGGCATGTGCGTGCGGCCGATCAGTTGCTCGGCCTCGGCCAGCACGTCCAGGGCCTCGCGCACCCGGCACAGCTCCAGCAGCGTGCCGCCCTGGCAGGTGAGCCCGATCGTGCGCAGCTCGTCGTCGCCGGCCTCCAGCCCGGCGCGGGCCATCTCCTCGCCCGCCTCCAGCCGCTGCTGGACGGAGTCGGGGTCGAGCATCGCGTAGTAGCGGGCGAACAGCACGCGGCCCAGCAGGGTCGCGTCGTTCTCCTGGCGGGCCAGCCGCGCCGCCTCGGCGCTCCACCGGTCCCGGTCGGCCGGGGTACGTCCTGGCTGGTAGTACGTCTGGAGCGCCAGGCAGGCCAGCACCCGGGCCCGGGCGGACGGCTCCAGCGTCTCGTCGGCGGCCAGCTCCGTCAGGTCCGCCAGCAGGTCGGCGTCGTGGTCGCCGTAGACCTTCCAGGGTTGCAGAATGCGGCCGCCGTACCCGGTCGCGGCCTCGATCCAGCGCCGCCGGTCGCCTGCCTGCTTGGCCAGGCGGCGGATGCGCGTCAACTCGGCCTCCTGCCCCAGCGAGTCGCCCGCCCCGAACCTGGCCTCGGCCAGCGCGAACAGCAGGTCCATCCGCTCGGCCCCGCCCAGCTCCAGGTCGTCCTCGGCCACCCGCTCCGCCCGCTCCAGCAGCTCGAGGGCCGCGTCGTACGCGCGCAGCCGCTTGGCCTCCTCGGCCGCCCGCCACGCCGCCCGCCAGGCACGCGCGGTGTGGCCCGCGGGAATCGCCTCGAACCAGTGATGGGCGGCGGCGGCCAGCCGGTCGGAGGCCGAGCCGCCGGTACGCGACTCGATCGCGGCGGCCACGGCGGCGTGCAGCCGGGCCCGGCGCAGCACCGGCACCACCTCGGTGAGCGCCTCCTGCACCAGCGCGTGCACGAACAGGAACCGGCCGGGCCGCCCCTCCGCGACCAGGTCGGCCGCCATGGCCGGCTCCAGCCGGTCCAGCGCCGCCTCCAGGTCGAGCCCGGCGGCCTCGGCCACGATCGCCACGTCGAACTCCCGCCCGGCCACGGCCGCCACCCGTAACAACTCGGCGGACGGCTCGGGCAGCCGGTTCACCCGGCCGAGCACGACGTCCCGGACGCCCAGCGGCAGCGTGCCGCGGCCCGGCGATCCGGCCTCCAGGTAACGCATCAGCTCCGTGACGAAGAACGGGTTGCCGTTCGTGCGGTCCCTGAGCGCGTGCACGTCCGTGCCCGCCGGGGTCAGCTCGGCCAGATCGGACGCCGAAAGGCCGGACAGCGGCAGCCGCACCGCCTGCCGGCGCGACAGCGCCTCGAACGCCTCGGCCAGCGCGCCCTGCGGCTGCGGCCAGTCGCGTGCCGTGCCCACCACGGCCAGCTTGCCGTCCAGCACGTACTCGGCCAGGTAGCTCAGCAGCCGCAGCGAGGACCGGTCCGCCCAGTGCAGGTCGTCCAGCACCACCAGGACCGGCCGCCGGCCCGCGGTCAGCGCCCGCGCCGCCGCGTCGTAGGTCCGGAACCTCGAGCCCTCGGGATCGGTCCCGGTCGCGGAGCCGACTCCGGGCAGGTTCGCGCGCACGTCGGCGGGCAGCGGCGGCAGCGTGTCGGCCAGCCGCTCCAGCACCGTCACCCACGGCCAGAACGCCGGCGCGCCCTCCGTCGCCGCGCACCGCCCCACCGCGACCGTGAAACCCCGGGCGTGGGCCCGGCTCACCAGCTCCTCAGCCAGCCGGGTCTTGCCGATCCCCGGCTCCCCCGTGATCAGCGAGAACCCCGGCCGGCCCGCCGCCGCCGCTTTCAGCAGCCCGTCCAGCGCGGCCAGCTCCTCCTGCCGTCCCGTGATGCCCCGCTCCGTGATGCCTCGGTCCGTGATGCCTCGGTCCGTGATGCCTCGGTCCGTGATGCCTCGGTCCGTGATGCCTCGCTCGGCGACCTGCGACTCGGCCACCTGCGACTTGGCCACCTGCGACTCAAGCGGCGGCCGGTGCGGCAGCAGCGCGGGCGATTGGCCGAGAATGTCACGTTCCAGCTCGCGGAGCTCCTCGCCCGGGTCGATGCCGAGCTCCTCGGCCAGGATCCGGCGCGCCGTGCGCAGCGTCTCCAGTGCCTCGCCCTGCCGGCCGCATCGGTAGAGCGCCAGCGCCCGCAGCGCCCACAGCCGTTCGCGCAGCGGGTGCTCGTACGTCAGGGCTTCCAGCTCGCCCAGCAGTTCGTGGTGACGGTCCTGCTGGATGACCGCGCTCACCCGCAGCTCGCGGGCCCGTTCCCGGGCCTCGGTGAGCCGCGCCCTGACGGCGGCCACGTACGCCTGGTCGTCCAGATCCTGGTACGGCTCACCGCGCCACAGCGCCAGCGCCTCATCCGCCAGCCGCTCCGCCTCGGCCGGCCCGTCCGCCTGCTCGGCCTGCGCGGCCAGGCGCAGGAACCGCGTCGCGTCCACCTGCTCCTGATCGATCGCCAGCGTGTAGCCCACCGGCCCGAACGTCAGCAACCGGCTCTGCTCCCTGGCCTGGCGTCCCGGCTCCAGCAGGCGGCGCAGATTGGACACGTACGAGTGCAGCGACGCCTGCGCCTCGGCCGGCGGCTCCTCGCCCCACAACCGGTCGATCAACGTGGCCGGGGCCACCGGCCGGCCCTCCGCCAGCACCAGCATGCTCGCCAGCGCCCGCAGCTTCAGCGGACCGATCTGACACGACCGCCCGTCGTCACCGACGATCTCCAGCGGGCCCAGCACTCGGATGTCCACAGCCCTACCACCCTCACGAAGTCGCCTGATCTTACGACAAGAGGCGGCCGATGGGATTCGCCACAACATGGCCGCGCCAGCCCGGGGCCACTTCTCGGCATGCATTGCATGCATTGCATGCAATGCATGCAACCGATACGCTTGGCGACATGCAGACCGATGTGGCGTTGAGCCGGGTGCGGGAGTTGATCCTCGACGGCACGTACCCGCCGGGAGCGCGGCTGACCGAAATGGAGGTCGCCGCCACGCTGGAGATGAGCCGCACCCCCGTCCGGGAGGCACTGCGGGCGCTCGCCGCCGACGGGCTCGTGCGGCCGTCCGGGCGCGGCGTGGTGGTCGCGTCGCTCGAGCGCGGCGACCTGGAGGAGGCCTACCAGGTACGGGCGGCGCTGGAGGCGCTCACCGCCGAGCTGGCCGCCACTCGCCAGCGCGAGGGCCGCATCGCCCCGGCCGACCTCGCCGCGCTCCGTGACGTCGCGACCGAGACGGCCACCGCCACCGCCGAGGGGCGGTTCGCCGAGGCCGTGCGGCTCAACCGCCGCTTCCACCGGCTGATCGCCGAGCTGGCGGCCAACTCGATGGCGCTGCACGCGCTGGAACGGATCTGGGACCAGATCCAGGTGTCCACCCTGCGGTCACTCGCACCGCCGTCGCGGCCCGCGCACGTCTCGGGACAGCACGAGGAGCTCGTGGCCGCGATCGTCCTCGGCCAGGCGGACGAAGCCGCCAGGGTGGCCCGCGCCCACGTACTCGACACCCGTACCACCACCAGCCAGGAGGAGCGAGCATGACCCGCCAGCACACCTATCCGGTCGTCGTGACCTGGACCGGCAACAAGGGCACCGGCACCAGCGGCTACCGTGACTACGGCCGCGAGCACGAGCTGACCGCCGAGGGCCCGCGCCCCATCGCGGCCAGCTCCGACCCCGCCTTCCGCGGCGACCCCTCGCGCTGGAACCCGGAGCAGCTGCTGGTCGGCGCGCTCTCGGAGTGCCACATGCTCTCGTATCTGCACAAGTGCGCGGTCGCGGGCGTCGTCGTCACCGAGTACGTCGACAACGCGGTCGGTACCATGGCCGAGACGGCGGAGGGCGGGCACTTCACCGAGGCGGTGCTGCGCCCGGTGGTCACCGTGGCGTCGCCCGACATGGTGGACACCGCGGTCAAGCTGCACGAAGACGCCCATCACGCGTGCTTCATCGCCAGTTCCGTGAACTTCCCGGTACGGCATGAGCCGACGGTCCGCAGCGAGAGCCCGGACGCCGCGGCCTCATGAGCCGAGGCCGCGCGCCCGTTCCGCAACGGCCCACCGCGCGGCACCCCTGACGACACTCAGGCCGTCACGCGACCGCATCGGGTGGGACCATCGCGCCGCGGCGGCCTCACCCGATGGCCGCCTCCTGTGCCGAGCCCAGGCGACGGAACTCCTCACCGAGCAGGAGCGCATAACCGGCGTCACTGGCCGATCCTCACGGCGTTCCGGAGGCTGCCGCCGCTGCGCCACCTCGCGGGCCGCTTCATCGGCATGGGCGTCCACCCGGAACACATCGCCGCGGAGTGGGGTGCCGCCAAGGCAGAAACGGGCCGCGCGCCCTCCGCCGCCAGGGCCGCTTCGTCCGCATCACAGCCCCGCTCTCCCTTCACTGCGCCGCACTCCAGCAGAGCGCCACCCTCGCGCCACCACCAGGCAACTCACCCACACACCCACATCAGCGGCCTACCAAGATCCTTTTCAGCGGTCAGCCGCTGTTCCTGGATCTCTCAATCCGAGGTGGGAGTCGACGACTGTCCCTTTCTCCCGTACTTGGCACCGCCTGAGGAGCGACATGTTCACCGCCACCATGCGCCGCGAGCGTTGAACGCCTGCCCGGTCAGCCGCCGGGCTTGGTGAACTCCAGGCCGTCGAACCGGAACACCGTGACGCGGCCGGGGTAGTCGTCGACCGCCAGCAGTCGGCCATCGGCGGAGAACTCAACCGTGCGGTAATAGAGTGATGGCTCGCCGGGTACGACGAAGCGCGGCTCCAGCGGCTGTCCGGTCTCGGTGTCATAAACGATGACCGGACCTCGGATGCAGGCGCCGGCGAGCCGGGTGCCGTCGGGTGACAGCGCGACGTCAGCCAACCTGTCTTCGATCGTCCAGCACAAGGCACCGGATTCCACCGAGACACCACAGCATCCCAACGTCTCACCGCTCGCGACAAGAAGCCGCTCGGTCCGGTCGAACATCAGCTTGTCGAGCCCACGGGCATTATCGGCACTCGTCGGGAAGGGGTGTGGGGCACCCAGCACTCGCTGGCCGGTGTCGACATCCCAGATCTCGAGGGCGTACTCCGTATCGCGGTTGTCCGGGTGGTGGATGAGGCCGACGAGCCGGCCCGACGGAGACAGGGCGGCGGCGCCGGTCCGCGAGGGCCCGCCCGCCGGAAGATCGAGGCACGACCGGCCATCCGGGCCCAGCACGCGCAACGTGTGATCGTCGGCTACCAGCATCCGGCCGGCGACGGCGTCCCGCCCCAAGCGGGTGTGGGGCAGACGCTGAACGTGACCGGTGGCGAGTGCCACCGTGTGGCTCGTGTCCCCCCCGCTGCTCGTGTTCCGGACGGTGAACGTCAGGTGCGATCCGTCCGGTTCGAACGCCAAGTCATGGACCGCTGAGTTCCGCGACGCATCGGCGTACACCACCCGGCGGGCGCCGGTCCCTAAGTCGACGGTCTGCACCTCGGAGCCGAGCTGCAGCCGGACCCGGTCAGGGATGCCGCGGGCGACCGCGAGGGTGCCGCCGTCCGGGTGCAGGGCGAACGCGACGATCCCGTTGGTCGCCGGCGTCGCGCACTGGACGACGACGTCGCCCGGCTCGGTCGCGGCGACGTCACGCAGCACGGCGTACCCGTCACGCATCTTCTCGGTGACGATCTTCTCCAGGGCCTCGCATGCCGCGCGCACGCTGCCGAACGACTTCATGCGCTCCTGAGGCTTCCCGGCACCGGTCCACCAGCTCCGGTGCAGCTCGACCCCGTCGGTCCGGAGCTCCAGATATTTGGGCTTCGAGGTGCCGGGATGGGTCAGGAGAATCCGCTCACGATTCATACGGGGCAGCGTAGAGATCTCCACCGTCAGAAATCATCAGCGCGTACGGCGGGGCCGGCAACGCCACCACCTGGAAGCCATCGCGAACCGGCCTGGGACGGACACCATCGGGTATGGCCGACGCGCGGGGGGTGGTTCTCTTCGGACCCGTACGCGAAGGCGTCAGCGAGGGGCTCGGTGTCGCGCCCGGTAGGCGACGGTTCGTCAGGCGTGGGCGTCGTAGCGGCATCATGGCGGTGGCCCGAGCCGGGGGCGAACCACCGCCCGCACTGTGGGCATCGGCGCGCGACGTCATCGACACCGGCAACCAGAGCGGCTCACCCCGTGGTGGTGGTCGTCGCGGCGACGGTCGCCGCGGTGATCGTCGTGATCATGACCGCGTTGATGGCGGCGATGGTCTGGGCGACCGCGTCGGCCGTCCAGGCGCCCTCCGCGATCTCCTTGACGCGCTGCTTGCTCGCCTCGGGGAAGGCCTTGCCGTCGAGCTTGGCCGCGTGCGCGATGGCGATCAGGACGGCCGTACGGGCGTCGGGGTCGGCGCCCGCCAGCGCGCTGGTCACCCGGCCCCTGACCGCGGCCTCCACGTCGGGGTTGGCCTCGGGCCAGCGCGTGGTGGGGAAGATGCCCAGCACCTTGCCGCGCTGCTCGGCCAGCACGCCGGACTCCGCCAGCCTGCTGAGCAGGCGCTTGCGCAGATTGGCCGACTGCAGCCGCTGGACCCACCAGGCGGGCTTGCGCTCCTTGCCCTCCTTGGCGATGCGGCCCAGCGTGGCGTCCAGCTCCGGGTCGCCGAGCGGGGACGGGTCCTTGACCGTCACCTTCTTGTCCGACAGCTCGAGCCGGCCGTTGACGGCCAGCTCGGCGAGGAGCGCGCCGGCGAGGGCCGGGTCGAGCTGGGTCCCGGAGACAAGCTGCGTGCCCTTCTCGTCGTTGTAGGCGAGCAGGAGGAGTTCTTCGGCGATCGTCACGGTCATGCTTCGACACTAGCCTCCCAGCACATGACCTTTTCGGAGAAGTTGCACGCTGTCGGCCGCCCGTTACTGCGGGTGCAGCTCGAACAGTCGAGCGTGGCCGGCTGACGAGGACCAGTGCCCCCGTTGCCGATCTCTCATTCCGCGCAGGTTGGCAGCGGCCAGCGGGCGGCGTTCGGCTCGGTAGGCGTCGGCCGGCCGGCGGTGCACGCTGACCGGCGACGTCCAGGCGATGTCGTGCAGGCAGATGCCGGTCAGGCCGGCTCGTACCCCGGCGGGAACCACGCTTGCAGGTTCTGCGGGTTGATCGGCACGGAGATATGTTCGTGTGCGATCAGCCACGTGTCAGGTGTCCGCCGGAGACAAACGGTCGAACGTACCCATATAGCGCTTTGAAGCCCGTTCTTTCGCGTTCCACTGTCCAGGTGAAGCATGTGGGCGAACGCGACATCCCCCGCCGTCGCGACGGTGACGTCGTGCGTTTCCAGGCTGATAGGGCCGTCGTACTCGTCGAACCAGCGCACGAAGTTGCCGCGGACTTCATCGGCTCCCGCGAACTGGAGAGGGGGAACGACATCGTAATAGACAACGTCGTGAGAATAATGTGACATGAGCCGGTCGATGTCCTTCGTCTGGCAGGCGTCGACTCGGCTGTCCAAGAGCGCCCTGACCTCGGAATCGTATGAAGTCATCGCATCCTCCGTTCAAGAAAAGGTGGGTGTTCCCTGGTGGATCAGGCGGCGCGGCCGGCCTTGAGCAAGGCCGCGGTGTCGACGAGGCGGCGGGCCTGGTGGCGGGCCGCCTGCAGGGCCACCTCACCGGGTACGCCATCGCCGGCCACGTGGGAGGTGCCGTAAGGATTGCCTGACTGGAACTGGATGGGGTCGGTGTAGCCGGGGGGAACGATGATGCCGCCCCAGTGGTAGAAGGTGTTCCCCAACGCCAGGATGGTGGATTCCTGTCCGCCGTGGGCGGTGTTCGAGGCGGTGAAAGCCGAGTACACCTTGTCCGCGAGCTGGCCCTGGTACCACAGCGGACCGGTGGTGTCGATGAACTGCCTGAGCTGACTGGCCGGGTTGCCGAAGCGGGTGGGGGTGCCGAACAGCACCGCGTCGGCCCACACCAGGTCGTCGTGGCCGGCCTCGGCGATGTCGGCGGTGTCTTGCAGGTGCCGGCCCCAGGCCGGATTGGCGCCGATCGCCGCGGGTGGGGCCGTTTCGGCGACCTTGCGCAGCCGCACATGCGCTCCGGCCTTCTCCGCGCCCTCGGCGGCGGCTTGGGCCAGAGCGTGCACGGTGCCGGTGGCGCTGTAGTAGATGACGGCGATGTTCACGGGTTCCATGACCGGTTCACTTCCTTCGCGTTTCGGTTCACCGGTACGACGACACAGCCCCGCGCAATGTCAGGAGACAGCGCCACACCCCCGGAGCGCGCCTCACCCCTCGGGGCCTCAGTGGCCTCGGGACATCAGAGGCTGGGCAGGCCCTCCGGAACGCCGTCCAATGCCAGGTGACAGCCCATGCCGGGGCTCGAGGCGCCCGTGCAGGTTCAGGCGGGTCCAGAACAGGGCCGTCAGGCCGCGCCGGTCGGCCGCCGCGATCCGCTTTCGTCAGGCGGCATCGCGCGGCACGATCTGGATCAGGCGGATGCCGGGGCCATGCCGTTCAGAACGAACCAGTGGCGAAGGGGATCCGGCCAGGTCGAGGTGGGCCGGGAGCTGGGCGGGGGTGGCCGGCCAGGAGGGATGGGCCGGGCTGAGGTGGGGTGAGTGGTCAGAAGGCGGCGGCGAGGGCCAGTGCGGCGGCGGCCTCGTGGCGGAGGACCATGATCAGAAGCGTGGCGATCAGCGTGGCGATGAGGAGCCAGCTGATCAGGATGATGACCGTCGAGCGGCGCGGCCGGGGCCGGGGGACTCGCTGCGCCCTGGCCTTGGCCTTCTCCTCGCTACGGCGCACTCGCTCGTTGAACGACTCCAGCCGTGCGACGAGTCGCGGATCGTCGTCGACGAGGTGCTGCTCGATCTGGGCGAGCATCCGCTCCTCGTCCTGCGACCAGGCCATAGGTGCACCTCCCGAACGCAAGCTCTGCGACGTCTTTCTGCCCAACCCTGAAGATCATTAGCCCCCAGCTGACCAGGTAATTGCAACCTCTTTTCGGTTTGCGATCAAGCTCGAACCTTTGTTCTAATCATGCCATGCGCTGGGACAACCTGCGCCTGGCCGGGGCCGGTCGGGACGAACCGGCCGTGCCGCTGTTCGCTCGCGGCGCGGTCACCCGCACCTTCGACACGCCCGAGTTCAAGGGGATGACCTTCTACGAGATCCAGGCCAGATCCATCATCAACCGGGTTCCTGGGGCGAGCCGGGTCCCGTTCGAATACACGATCAACCCCTACCGTGGGTGCACTCATCGCTGCATTTACTGTTTTGCCCGAAAGACGCACGAGTATCTAGATTTTGATGCCGGTGCGGACTTCGACTCGAAAATCGTCGTCAAGGTCAACGCCGCCGAGCTGGCCCGCAAGGAGCTGGCCTCGCCCCGCTGGGGTGGCCACCACGTCGCCATGGGCACGAACGTCGACTGCTACCAGCGCGCCGAGGGCCGCTACGGGCTGATGCGCGGCATCCTGTCCGCGTTGCGCGACGCCCGCAGCCCGTTCTCGATCCTGACCAAGGGCACGCTGATACTCCGCGACCTCGACCTGCTGACGGAGGCGGCCGACGTCACGGAGGTGAGCACCAACGTGTCCGCCGGCTTCATCGACCCGGCGATGTGGCGCGCGGTGGAGCCGGGCACTCCCCACCCGAGCAGACGGCTCGAGACATGCGCGACACTCAACGACAACGGAATCGCCTGCGGTGTCCTGATGGCCCCGATCCTCCCGTATCTCACCGACTCCCCCGCCCAGCTGGAGGCCACCGTCAAGGAGATCGCCGCCTCCGGCGCCACCCACGTCGCCCCGATCGTGCTCCATCTGCGGCCAGGGGCGCGGGAGTGGTGGCTGAAGTGGCTGTCGCGCGAGCATCCACGCCTGGTGCCCCGCTATCTGGAGCTGTACGGGCGGGGGGCGTACGCGCCGAAGTCGTACCAGGAGCGCGTGACCGGCCTCGTCAAGGAGCTGGCCGAACGCCACGGCGTCGGCCGTGCCACCCCCGCCATGGCCCGCCGCCTCCCACCCCGTCGCGAGTCCGACCGGGACCGGCCGGAGCAGTTGCGCCTGCTCTGACGTACTTCTACACGTTCGCCGTCGGCCGGATGGATGGATGGCGCGCCCAGCGGGGCCTGACGACGACCGGATGGCCGCGCGATGGATTCTGACGATGACCGGCAGCGCCGCGCGGCGGCACCCGACCAGACCGCAGGCCTCAGAGGCGCACGCCCGCCCACGGCCGACAGCCCTCAGAGGCGCACGCCCAACCACGACCGGCAGGCGTCAGAGGGGGCACGCCCGACCACAGCCGGCAGGCCTCAGCGAGGGCACGTCCGACCACGGCCGGATGGCGGCGATGCGGGGCGGCCGGCCGGTGAACGTGTGCTGCGGCGACGTGTACGGGATCTTCGTGTAGATGCGTGCTCGAACCAGCCCATCGACGACGTCCCGGCCAGTTGGCGTCAATCGGCACGGCGAGAGTTACGGTGTAATCACGTAATCCCCTTCTCGTTCGGGAGCCGTCCATGGCTGAGCCGCTCGACTCGTACTCCCAGATCGTGTCCACCGTTGCCGCAGAGCTGCTGCCGAAGGTCGCCAGTGTCCGCACCAACCAGGGCAGCGGTTCGGCAGTCGTCATCTCGGCAAGCGACTTCTCCCCCGCGAAGGAGTACACCCACGGCTCGCCGAGCTTTCTGCTGACCAACGCGCACGTCGTCGGGTCCTCCCGTGCCGGCACCGTCGCGTTCGCCGACGGGAGTTCGGGTGATTTCACCGTGGTCGGGCGGGATCCGCTGTCGGACCTGGCGGTGATCAGGGCGCAGACGGCCACGCCCGAGCCCGCCACGCTGGGCGACAGTGACAAGCTGGTCGTGGGCCAGCTCGTGGTGGCCGTGGGCAATCCGCTCGGACTGACCGGGTCGGTGACGGCCGGAGTGGTGTCGGGGCTGGGGCGGTCGTTGCCCGCGCGCAGCGGCTCGGCCGTACGGCTCATCGAGGACGTGATCCAGACCGACGCCGCGCTCAACCCGGGCAACTCGGGCGGCGCGCTGGCCGACTCCCGGGCCCGGGTGGTCGGGATCAACACGGCGGTGGCCGGGGTGGGCGTGGGGCTCGCCGTGCCGATGAACGGCACCACCCGTT
The DNA here is from genome assembly GCF_040654115.1 of Nonomuraea sp. NPDC050786. Lineage (NCBI taxonomy): Bacteria > Bacillati > Actinomycetota > Actinomycetes > Streptosporangiales > Streptosporangiaceae > Nonomuraea > Nonomuraea sp. NPDC050786. The sequence continues at coordinate 119,004 of NZ_JBFAHJ010000022.1, read as the reverse complement.
CCATCATCGCCGCCCTGATCAGGGACGGGCGGGTGAGGCGGGCGTTCCTCGGGCTGGTCACCTCTCCCGCACCGCTGCCCGAGCCGTTGCGGCGGCGTACCGGGCAGGCGGGGGCGCTGCGTGTGATGGAGGTGGTGCCGGGCTCGCCCGCCCACCAGGCCGGGCTGCGCGCCGGCGACCTGGTGTTGAGCGCGGGCCGCAGCCCGGTGGGCGACGCGCAGAGCCTGCAGCGGCTGATGTTCGCCGACGCGATCGGCCGGCCACTGCCGATCACCGTCTACCGGAACGGCGCGCTCGTCGATGTCATCGCCGAGCCGGTGGAGCTCACGGGGTCCGGCGTCTGAGCCCGCCGATCACGGGCCCTCGAGCGCACCCGACCTCGCGTCTCATCAGCCCGCCGATCATGGACCTTCGGGCGCGCCCTTCATAGCGTCCCAGCGCGCCGCCCATTGCCCCCGGGCGCGCCTGTCATCGCCGTCCCAGCGCGCCGGCCATTTCAGGGCTGTCTGCTGCGGAGCCGGTGCAGGTCACGGGCACGGGGGCATGGCATCGGACGGATGAGCCGGACTCGGCTGCTCACTCCGTCCCGGCACGGTCGCCGCAGCCTCGCCCGATCGCGGCGCGGAGGTGGCGCCGTCAGATCCCGGCGCGGAGGTGGCGCCGTCAGATCCCGGCGCGGAGGTGGCGACGCCGCCCGGTCCCGGGGAAGCTGCGCCGTCCGGCGACGGCTCGGGGGCCGGGGGCTCCGGGCGGACGTACGTGCCGTCGCGCCGCGCCAGCAGCTCCGCCAGCAGCGCGTCCCACTGCTCCCCGATCGCATCCACGTCGTACGTCCGCGCCGTCTCCAACGCCCCCGCCGCCAGGCTGCGCCGCAGCTGCTCGTCCTCGATCACCCGGATGATCGATTCCGCCAGGTTGGCATTGGTACGCGGCTTGACCAGCAGCCCGTCGACCTCGTGCGTGATCATCTCCTTGGGCCCGTGCGGGCTGTTGAAGCTGACGATCGCCAGTCCCTTGGCCATGGCCTCCAGGATCGTCATCGGGAAGCCCTCGTGCCGGGAGCTAAGCACGAAGATCGACGCCTTCTCCAGCTCCGCCCCCACGTCGGACGTGGGTCCGGGCAGCTCGACCTTGTCCTCCAGCCCCGCCTCCCTGATCTGCTGCGCGAGGTTCTCCTCCTGTGGCCCGGCGCCGTAGATGCGCAGCTTCCAGTCGGGGTGGGCGGCGGCGACCGTCTCCCAGGCGGTGATGAGGCGGTGGAAGCCCTTGATGCGGGTCATCCTGCCGACAGCCACGGCGACCTTGGCGTCCAGTTTGGACACGTCACCGCTCATCGGCGGCACCGCGTTGGGGATGCGGGCCAGCTTGCGCGGCTTCTTCGGCAGCGTCTGGCGGTAGTCGCGCAGGTCGGCCTTGGTGAGCGTGACCAGGGCGTCGAGGCGGCGGTAGCGCCACTTGATGAGCTCCTGCATCGACTCGGCCTGGGTGCGCAGCGCCACGTGCTCCTGCCCGATCGTGATGACGCCCGGCTGCGCCAGCTGGGCCATCACCAGGTTGAGCCCCGGGCGGGTGGCCATCAGCACGCCGGTGTCGAGCGAGCGGATGTAGCGGGCCAGCTTGAGGTCGGTCCACAGGTTGAAGCGGTGGTACGCCGTCTCGTCCTTGGGGATGAGCCGGCTCGGCATCTTCGACAGCATCGCGCGCAGCGGGTCGGGGCTGGGGTTGAGCCGGTCGTCGATGAAGCGGAACTTCACCCTCGGGTCGATGGGGAAGAACGGCTCCTCGGCCTCCTTCAAGATGCTCACGATCTCGACGTCATGCTCCTTGGCCAGATAGCTGGCCAGGTTGAACACGGTCCTGATCGTCCCGCCCATCCCGTACGCGTGCAGGAGCAGGATGCGGACCTGCCTGGTGGACGGCGGGGGCGCGTTCTGAGCCTTGCGCCGGTTGTACCCCCGATAGAGCCGGCGCATGGCCGACTTTCCCTTGCGTGCCAGTGCGCGCACCTGACAAATCCCCTTTTATCGCCGGAAGAAGTCACAACACGTATGGCCGGCGGCAAGGAGCCCCACCACCGGCCTATTGTCTCGCTTCGGCAGAGTGCACTTGTTCATCCCCTATGTGCTAACCCCACCTATGATCTTTAGACGCTTGCAATGTCCTTAAGGTTGCATGCGCGGCCTATGCCGGGGATCAGGAGTGTGCGGCGGCTGTTCGGCGAGCAGGTCGAGCGCGACGTCGATGGCCCGCTGGAGCTGCGTGTCCACGCCTCTTGCGTAGTCCTGCGGGGTGATGTCGACCTCGATGTCGGGATCGGTGCCGTAGTTCTCGACCTGCCAGCCGACGTCGTCGAAGGCGAAGGAGAACTCCGGCTGCGTCGTCACCGTGCCGTCGGCGAGCTGGTGGCGCGGCCAGATGCCGATGACGCCGCCCCAGGTGCGCCTGCCGACCAGCGGGCCCAGCTTCAGCAGCTTGAAGGTGTGGCTGAAGATGTCGCCGTCGGAGCCCGCCCACTCGTTGGTGATCGCCACCAGCGGCCCGCGCGGCGACTCCGGCGGGTACGGCTCCGGGTCGCCCCAGCGCGGGTAGTCGTACCCGAGCCGCCGCCTGGCGAGCTTCTCCAGCAGCAGCGCCGAGACGTGGCCACCGCCGTTGAAGCGCACGTCCACGATGAGCGCCTGGCGGCCGTACTCGGCCAGGAACCCCCGGTGGAACTCCCCGAACCCCTCGGCCCCCATGTCGGGCACGTGCAGGTAGCCCACGCGCCCGCCGGAGCGCCGGTGGCATTCGGCGCGGTTGAGGTTCACCCAGTCGCGGTAGCGGGCCGGCTGCTCGTCGGCGAGGGTGCGCACGGTGACCGTGAACACCCGCTCCTCCCGGCGCAGCGTCAGCTCGACCTCCTCGCCGGCCTGGTTGACCAGGCGCTCGTTGGGGGTGGCGGCCGTTCCGATGGGAGCGCCGTTGATGGCGAGGACCGCGTCGCCCGTACGTACGTCGAGACCGAGCCGGTTCAGCGGCGAGGTCGCCTGGGGATCCCACGGGTCACCGGTCACGATGGAGCGGATGTGGTAGACGCCGTCGCGGTAGTCCCAGTCGACGCCCAGCTTGCCCTGGCTGTAGTCGGGACCGGGGCGGTATTCGCCGCCGCTCTCGTAGGCGTGGCTCGTGGCGAGCTCTCCGTGCAGCTCCCAGAGCAGGTCGGAGAATTCGCCGCGGGTCGTGACCCGCTCCACCAGGGGCCGGTAGCGGTCGTAGACGGCCGGCCAGTCGACGCCCGCCATGTCCTCGGTCCAGAAGTTCTCCAGCTGGAGCCGCCACGCCTCGCGGAACATCTGCCGCCACTCCGCCTCAGGGCAGACCGACACCTTGATCCGTGACAGGTCGATCCAGCCGCTCTCGCGCCCCGGCCCCTCCTCGTCGCCGGGCGCCTCGCCCGCCTTGACCACGCGCAGCCTGGCGTCCGCGCGGTAGAGCAGCGTCTTGTGGTCGCGGCCCAGCTCGAAGTCGGTGACGCCGTCGGCGAAATGCTCGTTCTTGCCCTTGGTGAAGTCGTACAGATGCAGGGAGTTCTCGCCCTCGAGCGGGCTGGTCAGGATCAGCACCTTGCCCTTGAGCCCGGCCACCCGCTCGTAGCGCCCCTCGGGCAGCGGGAACGCGGTGACGCGCCGGACCAGCCCGTCCAGGTCCACGTGCAGCGGCTCCGCCTCGTCGGAGTCGTCCTCGTCCTTCTCCCCCAGGGGCCGCTGCACGGGCACGAACGGGTCGGGCGCGTCCGCGCGCAGCGCCACCGCGTACGGACGGGTGCCGAGCGGGAAGCCCAGGTCGAACTGGAGCTGGTCGTAGACGGGCGAGAAGGTCCGCTGGCCGATGAAGTAGAGGTAGCGGCCCTGCGGGTCGAACGCCGGCATCGAGTCCTTCAGCACCGGCTCCGTGGCCTGCACCGTCCGTCCCGACTCGGGGTGGTGCAGCTTGATCGCGCTGGACTGGGGGCTGAGCGGGCTGGTGTACGCCAGCCAGCGCCCGTCGTGCGACCAGGCCGGGTCCTCCGGCGCGCCGTGCGGGTTGGCCTCGACCAGGTCGGACCGGCCGGTGGCCAGGTCTAGCAGGTGCAGCTCGTGGCGGTGGTTGACGACGGCCACCCGGTCGTGCACCGGGTCGGGGACGAGCGCGTTGACCCGGCCCAGCCTGGCCACCTCCGTGCCGCCCCCGCCCTCGTGGCCCTCGAGGATGACCAGGCGCTCCTCGTCGCCGTCGTCGCTGGCCGCCGCGATGAGCCGGGCGCCGTCGTTGAGCCAGGTCAGGAAGCGGTAGCGGACGCCGTCGGGCGAGCCGTACTGCTGCACGGGCCCCTCCCAGTCCGCCATCGCGTACGCCTTGCCGCGCGCGGTGACGGCCAGCGCGCTGCCGTCGGGGCTGAGCGTGGCGCTGTCGAGGTAGTCGGCGGGATCGACGAACCTGCGGTTGCGCTGCGTCCTGGAGCTGGCCAGTTGCACGTCGAGCCGGCGCGCCGGCTCACCGGGCTCGAGCAGGTAGAGGTCGGCGCCCGCGTGGTAGACCAGCCGGTGCCCGTCGCCGGACAGGTTGCGCGCGTAGTAGTCGTCGTGGTGGGTGTGCTTGCGCAGGTCCTGGCCGTCGGGGGTGCAGGAGTAGACGTTGCCGACGCCCTCGTGGTCGGAGATGAAGCACACCCGGCCGCCGCTCCAGCAGGGCGAGGCCAGGTTTCCCGGCAGCCTGATCAGCCGCCGGAACTCGCCGTCGCCGCGCGGGTCGATCCACAGGTCGCCGACCGTGCCGCCGCGGTAGCGCTTCCACCGCGCGGGGTCGGCGGTGTTGCGGCCGAGCACGATCATGCCTTCTGGGCCGTACGCGATCGAGTTGGCCGGTCCGTACGGAAGTCGCTCCGGCACGCCGCCCGGCGCGACGCGGTGCAGCCATTTGCGGCCCTCGAACGGCTGGGCGGCGTCGCTGGCGTAGAGGATGCGCCCCTCGGGGTCCCAGCCGGTGACCGTGCAGCGGGCGCCGTGGAAGGTGACCCGGCGGGCCGCGCCGCCGCCGGACGGCATGACGTACACCTCTTCCGGGCCCTCCTCGCGCCCGACGAACGCGAGCCGGTCGCCGCGTGGCGAGATGCGCGGGTAGCCCGCCTCGGCGAGCCCGGCGGTCAGGCGGAAGGCCCGCCCGCCCTGGGCGGAGACCATCCATAGGTCGTCCTCGGCGGCGAAGACGACCACGTCCTGGAAGACAGCGGGGAAGCGCAGGTAGGCCGACATGAGGGCAACTCCACGATCGAATCGACAGCCGGGAGCGCGAGGCCCCCGGCTGTCAGATCATGTCACTCGGGTCAGAGGAGTCACCGCTGCTGCCCAGCCGTCCGGCCGGGCAGGCGGGAGGGGTCATTCCTCGTCCGTGGACGTCTTCCGCGGCGTCTCCCTCTTGGTCTCCTTGGCCTGCCTGCTGGTCTTGATGGCCTGCTTCTTGGACTTGCCGGACTTCGCGGCGGGTTTCTTCTTCGTGTCTGCCATGGGAATCCCCCCTGTACGGACGTGTGCCCCCGAATGGTGCACTGTGCCCCTTAATACCCATCTATCGCCGAAACCCGACATACCGCCTACCGGATGGGCTGATCCCGGCGGACACACGCTCCACCTCGGCCACGAAGTCGCCGTGGCTGAGCGTGTCGACCAGGTTGACCCGGAGGTCGCCCGGGGTGAAGGAGGCTACGGCCGCGCGGATGGTGATGCCGCGACGGCGCTCTATCTCACGGGTGTCGGTCTGTGTGCTGCCCTCGTCGACGCTGCCGACTCGGTCGATGACGCCGGTCTCGAACAGCAGTCACTAAGTGAGACGGCCCTTGCCGCTTCTGCGCGCGCGAGGATGCCGATGTCAGGATGTGCATGATTGACTGCTCCCCTGTCTGAAGGCGGGGATTCCTGGCTCACGCTGCCCGACCGTCCGGCGGACAGTCGGGTCTTACGCGATCAGCACCAGCCGGGGCCAGACCAGCCCGGCTGAGCATCACGCGGGCGGAGTTCTTGTCCCTGGGGGATTCGGCTCCGCACGCGGTGCAGGTGTAGGTGCGCTCACCCAACGGCAGTGCGTGCTTGGCTCTCGCTCCGCACTGCGCGCAGTCCATCGTGGTGTGCGCGGGGTGGACCAGGCGGACGTCCCGCCCGTGCTTGCGACCCATCTCGACCAGGGCCTTCTTCGTGGCGCCGATGGCGGCGTCGGCAGCCTTGCGCGCCATGGTCGATTTGGCCAGGAACCTCGGCTTGAAGTCCTCCACCGCGAGCGCGTCATGATCGCGGACCACGGCTTTGGCCCACTTGCGGCCGGTGTCCTGACGCTGCCGGGCCACCTTCTTGTGCAGCTTGGCGGCCTGCCGCTTCGCTTGCCGGTAGCCGTTGGAGACAGCCTGGCCGCGCTGTGGTTTCCTGCGGGCCATCATCCGCTGGTAGCGGGCCAGCTTCGCGGCGGCTTTCCTGCCGTGCTCGGCGTGGGGAAGGTCGCACGTGCTGCTGGTGGTGGTCGCGGTCTCCTTCACGCCCCAGTCGATGCCGATCACTCGGCACGTGTCGGGCAGAGGCTCGGATCGGGCAAGGACGACGAAGGATGCGTACCAGTGGCCGAGGCTGTCGCGGTACACCCGCACCGACGACGGCTCGCCGGGCAGATCCCGCGACCACACCACAGTCACCACAATGCCGCCGGCCAACTGCAGACGGCCGTCCTTGAAGCGGAAGCCGCGCTTGGTGTAGTTGAGGCTCGGGCCGGCCAGGTCCTTCTTCTTAAAACGGGGCATCCCGGCCCGCTGCCGCACCGGCAGGCGTTCAATGATGTCCTTCACCGCCTTGGCCCGGGACTTGCCGAAGTCCCGGATGATCTGCTGCTACGGCACGCAGGAACCCGCGCGCAGCCACGGCGTGATCCGGCGGGCCTCGGTCAGCATCTTGTCGAGCTGGGCCGGGCCACAGGTCCGCTTGTCGCCGGGGTCGGCCTTGTTGTGCAGGTAGGTCTGCTGGGACTTGGCGACGCACTCGTTCCAGACCCACCGGCAGCGGTCCCACTCGGCCAGCAGCGCCGTCCGGGCGGTAGACGACACGCGAAGCCGGTAGGCGTACCGGGCGCTCCCGGACCCCTCCCACCCTCCTCCAGCGTCATCACGGCGGAACCGTACCACTACACCCGGTGACATGGATAAAGAAGTGCGCATCACCCTCAGACTCCCAGCGGACCTGCACAAACGCCTGACCACCGAAGCCCGCACCGACGGCGCTCCCTCAACTCCCATCTCCTCCACCCGATCGAGACCAGCCTCGCAACTCCCACGACAGACGACGAACCACCCTGACGGCGATCCGTCTCTTCCTGCCCTACTCCGCAGGAATCCGAATCCTCCCCGGCGCCTCTTCAAAGGACCTTTCACAGCGCCTGGGCCAGGGCCGCGCCGCAGTAGGCCGCGCCGAGCCCGGCCACCACGCTGGCGGCGGCGTTGGCCACCGCGTGGAAGCGCGCGCCCTCCTCCATCAGCCGCACCGTCTCGTACCCGAGCGTCGAGTACGTCGTCAGCGCCCCGCAGAACCCGGTGCCCGCCAGCGCCATGAACCCGCCCTCCGCGGGCAGCGCGACCAGGAAGCCGAGCAGCGCCGACCCGGCCACGTTCACCGCCAGCGTCCCCCACGGGAACACCGTGTCGTGCCGCGCCTGCACCGCCCGGTCGGCCAGATAACGCAGCGGCGCCCCGGCCGCCGCGCCCAGAACGATCAGCAGCACCGTCATCGAACGCCCCCCACGACGGCGGTCAGCACCGTCATCGAACGCCCGCCGGTCTCCCGGCGATCCGCCGGGTCAGCCACATGCCCGCGGTCACGGCCACGAGCGCCGCGGCCATCGTGGCCGCCAGGTAGACCAGGCCCGTCAGCGGCGCGCCCGCCGCGACCGCCCGCTGCACGTCCACCGCGTACGTCGAGAAGGTCGTGTACCCGCCCAGCACCCCCACACCCAGGAACGGCCGTACGAGCCGGTGCGCCTGCCGCACCTCCGTGATCACCACCATCAGCACCCCGATCAGCAGGCAGCCCGACACGTTGACCAGGAAGGTCGCCCACGGGAAGTCCGCCGGCCCGGCGGGCAGCGCCGACTGCAGGCCGTAACGTGCCAGGGCGCCCAGCGCGCCACCCGCCGCGATGGCCGCGAGCACGGGCCAGTGCAGCTCGGTACGCTGCGCCGGGACGTGGAGATCGACGTCCGGGTCGATCGGGCGATCAGTCACACAACCCTCCCCGTGTCAAAACATGGGATGCCGGGAATTCTCTAGACAACCTTGGATGCGCGGAGGCCTGCTTGAGCACGAAGGACGCCATTGCCCTTCTAGCGGGAGCCATCATCGTCGTTTCCCTCGTCGGCACTTCCAAGACCCATCCGGCCACCGCGGCGAGCCCGCTCGGCAACGCCAGCGGCACGCTGCCCGGCCTGGCACCCATCATCTCCGACGCCGACAAGGCCAGAGCACGCGCCCTCATCAAGCGCCTGCGCGTCAAGGGCTTAGGCCCCAACACCGGCTACGAGCGCACCCGCTACGGCGCGAACTGGGCCGACAGCGCGATCGGCGTACCGTACGCGCGCAACGGCTGCCGCACCCGCGACGACCTGCTGGCCCGCGACGGGCAGAACGTGAAGTACCGGGCGGGCTCCAGTTGCGAGGTCGTCTCCATGGAGCTGACCGACCCCTACACCGGCAGGACCATCTACTGGCGCAAGGCCAATGCCGACGAGGTGCAGGTCGATCACGTGGTGCCGCTGAACTACGCCTGGCGCATGGGCGCGCCGCGCTGGCCGATGTCCAAGCGGCTGGACTTCGCCAACGACCCCCTGAACCTGCTGCCCGTGGACGGGGAGGCCAACGAGCAGAAGGACGCCTCGGGGCCGGCCGGCTGGCTGCCGCCGCAGCGGCGCATCCGGTGCGCGTACGTCACCCGCTTCGCGCAGGTCGCCCTCAAGTACGACGTGCCGGTCCGGGCGGCCGACAAGCGGATGATGCTCGACCAGTGCCGTTAGCGGGGGTCGATCCAGGTGAAGCCGTGCTCGAACGTGAGCTTCGCCAGGATCTGCTGTCCGGCCGTGTTCGGGTGGAAGTAGTCCCACTTGCTGACGTGGTCGAGCGTGAACGGGAACGAGAACACGGCCCCGCCGTCGGTGTGGCAGGCGGCGCCGAAGGCGGAGCACGCCTCGGCCGCCTCGTGGTTGTAGGCCATCACCCGCGCCCGCACCCGGTCGCGGCGCTGGGCGTCGGCCTGCTTGATCGAGTCGGGCCTGGCGAGCATGGTCTGGCAGATGCGGCCCACCGTCCAGAACGTCCGCGCCAGCGCGCTGGCCTTGCCGACCTTCCACAGCCGCCGCAGGTCGGGGATGCTGGCGATGAGCACCCTGACCTCGGGAAGCCCGGCGCGCAGCTCGGCCAGCGCCGTGTCCAGCCGCTGCCGGTACGTCGCGACGGGCGTCATGGCCTGCTCGGTGCGGGTGCACGCGTCCTGCGCGCCCACCATGATCGTCACGTAGTCGGCCTTGGCCTCGACCGCCTTGCGGACCTGGCCCAGCAGGTCGGCGCTGGTCGATCCGGGGACGGCGAAGTTGAGGTTGTGCTTCTGGAGCGTTCCAGACATCTTGGACAGGCGCAGGTAGTGGCTGGCCACCAGCTCGTTGTCGCCGGTCGACCACGAGCGCGCGGTGCAGGAGACGTACAGGCCGCAGGCGTTGAAGCCGGTGGAGATCGAGTCGCCGAGCGCGGCCATCACCGCGGGCACGGCCTCACCCGTCGCGGCCTGGGCCGGACCGGTGGAGGAGACGAGAATCACTGCGGCGAGCACGGAGCCCAGGCGACGGATCATGGACCCAAGGTAGGAAGTGGATCATCGTCCGGCTATGGCGTTCCGGCAAGGTCTGTGATTTCAGGACCGACTTCATATCGCCGCTTGACAGGCCGGACGCGATCAGGTCGGGGCGAATCCGGGTCCGGCACCCGCGCTTTTCCGGGTTGTTGTCCGTAACCTCGCATTCACGGGGGTCCGAGTCGAACGTGTTCAGTTCCCGCATAGAGTGTCTTGGGTGAGTGTCGCGCTCGGAACAACCCGCCCGCTGCCGGTTCGCACCACCCCCGTAGGTGACCCGGGCGACCTGCTGGCATCCCTGCCCAGGACGGCGCCCTACGCCTGGGTCAGGAACGGCGAGGGCCTCGTCGGCTGGGGACAGGCCGCACGGGTGACCGTACCCCCAGGCCCCGGCAGGTTCGCCTGGGCCCGCCAGTGGCTGGCCACGGTGTTCGGCGACGCCCACGTGGACGACGCCGTGCGCACGCCCGGCTCCGGCCCGGTCGCCTTCGGCAGCTTCACCTTCGACGAGGACGCTCACGGCTCCGTCCTGGTCGTCCCGCGCGCCGTGCTGGCCCGCCGCGGCGGCCACGCCTGGCTCACCACGATCGGCGACGCGCCGCTGGAGACGTTCTCCCCCATCCGCGACCCCGGCCGCATCCGCTACGGCGACGGCAGCCTGACCGCGCCGGAGTGGGAGGAGGTCGTGGCCAGGGCCGCCAAGCGCATCCGTGAAGGAGAGCTGGAGAAGGTCGTGCTCGCCCGCGACCTGGTCGCCACCGCAGAGCGGCCCATCGACGTGCGGCTGCTGCTCACGCGGCTGGCCCAGCGCTATCCCGAGTGCTACACCTTCTCCGTCGCCGGGCTGGTCGGGGCGACGCCCGAGCTGCTGATCCGGCGTACCGGCCAGGAGATCGAGTCGCTCGTGCTGGCCGGCACCACCGCCCGCGGCACCGGCCCGGCCGACGACTTCGCGCGCGGCGCCGCGCTGCTCGCCTCGGCCAAGGACCGCCACGAGCACGAGTGCGCGATCGCCTCGGTCCGCCAGACCCTCGCCCCGCTCTGCTCCCGGCTGGAGACGCCGGACGAGCCGGAGCTGCTGGTGCTGCCCAACGTGCAGCACCTGGCCAGCCACGTCAGCGGGCGGCTGGCCGACGGGGCGTCCGTCCTCGACGTGGTCGCGGCCATGCACCCCACGGCCGCCGTCGGCGGCACCCCGACCCGCACTGCGATCGAGGTCATCCGGGAGCTGGAGGGCATGGACCGGGCCGGGTACGCCGGCCCCGTCGGGTGGATCGACGCCCACGGCGACGGCGAGTGGGGCATCGCGCTGCGCTCGGGGCTCATCCAGGGCCGCCGGGCCCGCCTGTTCGCGGGCGGCGGCATCATGGGCGACTCCGACCCGGCCGCCGAGCTGGCCGAGGCCCAGGCCAAGTTCCGCGTGATGCAGTACGCCCTGGAGGGCTGATCAGGCGGGCCGATCAGGCCGGCCGATCAGGTGGGGACGTGGATGTCGTCGCCCACGTCCACGCGGGCCCGGCCGGCCGTCAGCGTGGCCACCCAGTCGGCGAACGGCGCCACCTCGTCTGCGCCCACCGCGACGGCGAAGGTGACCTCGCCCGCGTACGTCACGTCGCGCACCGGGTGGCGGGAGGCCCGCAGGTCGTTCTCCACCCGCCCGGCCTGGTCGTGCGCCACCGCGACGCGGACCAGCTTGGCCGGCACCATCCGCACCGGCTCGGCCCGGTCGAGGGTCTCGGTCACGGCGGAGCCGTACGCGCGTACCAGGCCGCCCGCCCCCAGCAGCGTGCCGCCGAAGTAGCGGGTCACCACGGCGACCACGTCGCTGAACCCCCTGCCCACCAGGGCCTGCACCATCGGCGTGCCCGCGGTGCCGCCCGGCTCACCGTCGTCGTCGCCCTTCTGTATGCGCTGCCCGATGACGTAGGCGGTGCAGTTGTGGTTGGCGCCGGGATGCTTCTGCCGCCGCTCGCCGATGAACGCGACCGCCTCCTCGACGCTGCGCGCGGGCGCCACGGCACAGATGAAGCGCGAGCGCTTGGCCTCCGTCTCGTGCTCGACGACGGTGGCGAGGGTGAGGTACGGCGCGGGCACATCCGACAGCGTATTGGGCGGTGCCGGCGGCGAGGGCACCGCCCGCATCCTGTGACGCCCGCCTGCCGCGTGGCATGCTCGTAGTCACACGCGAACTCACCCGAAGGTAGGCCCGCTTGTCCGGACAAGGCGAGAGCAGGTTGCTGGCCATCAGTGACCTGCACGTCGGCTACGCGGAGAACCGCGCCATCGTGCAGGAGCTGAAACCGGCCGGCCCCGGGGACTGGCTGCTGGTCGCGGGCGACGTCGGCGAGCGGCTGGCCGACATCGCCTGGGCGCTGGGGCTGCTGGCGGGCCGGTTCGAGCGGGTCGTGTGGGTGCCGGGCAACCACGAGCTGTGGACCCCGCCGGACGACTCGCCGGACCTGCGCGGCGCCGCCCGCTACGAGCACCTGGTCGCCATGTGCCGGGAGCTCGGCGTGCTGACCCCGGAGGACGACTACCCCGTGTGGGAGGGGGCGGGCGGGCCGGTCCGGATCGTGCCGCTCTTCCTGCTCTACGACTACACGTTCCGGCCGCCCGGCCACCACACCAAGGAGAGCGCGCTCGCCTACGCCCACAGCACCGGCATCGTCTGCACCGACGAGTACCTCCTGCACCCCGACCCGTACCCGAGCCGTGAGGCGTGGTGCCGGGCCAGGGTGGCGGCGACCGAGCGGCGGCTGGCCGGGCTCGACGACGTGCCGCTGGTCTTCGTGAACCACTATCCCCTGGTCCGCGAGCCGACCGACATCCTGCGCTATCCGGAGTTCGCCCAGTGGTGCGGCACGACGGCCACCGGAGACTGGCACACCCGCCACCCGACCGCCGCCATGATCTACGGCCACCTCCACATCCCCCGCGTCACCTGGTACGACGGCGTGCGTTTCGAGGAGGTGTCGCTCGGCTACCCGAGGGAGTGGCGGCGCCGGCCGGGCGGTCCCAAGCTGCTGCGCGAGGTCCTTCAGTAACCTCTGGTGATCCTCACCCCCGGCCCGATCTTCCGTGGCACCCCGATGCCGTCGATCAGGTTGCCGCTGGAGGCGACGGACATCGCCTTGCCTTCGCCGTCGCCCTTGGTGAGCAGGATGCCCGTCTCACGCCTGGTGCCGTGGCCCAGGATGGTGTTGCCGGTGATCGCCGCGTGGCCGGTGCCGTAGTTGACCGCGTCCAGCGCGAGGTAGACGAAGTTCACGTCCGGCGGCAGCGGCCCGGCGGTGGCCAGCGTGCGCTCCGGCGGCGCCGAGCCCTCCCGCCGGGCCCTGCCCAGTTCCATGCGCAGCGCCGCCAGCGCGTCCGGCGGCGGCAGGAACTTGTGGATCCGGTTGGCGGTGATCGTCGTGTTCGCCTCGCCCTGCAGGTCGCAGCGGATGCCGTAGTAGGTCTGCTTCGCCGTGCTCTCGGCGCCGAAGTCCTCGATGTAGTTGTTCTGGATCGAGGTGCCGAAGCAGCGGTGGGCGTCGATGGCGTTCTTCGGTGTCGCGTACAGGTGCAGGTCGCTGAGCGTCCAGCCGGCCGCGTTGTCGCTCTGGATGGCGTGCGTGCCGCTGAAGCCGATCCAGGAGCGCTGCAGCGTCCAGTCGGTGACGGAGTTGCCGGGGTCGACGACCCGCAGCCCCGCCTCGGCGGCGCCCTCGATGTAGACGTCGCTGATGACGCTGTTGACCATGGTGTTCTTCAGCAGCGTGCCGTTCTGCGACGGGTTGCTGATGCGGATGCCGTCGGAGGGCGTGCCGTAGATGTCCACGTCGTACACGCGGGTGTTCCAGGAGCGCAGCAGCAGCCCGACGGTGCCGGTGTTGTGGTCCCGGTTGCCGTCGATCGTGAGCTTCTCGACGCGGATCGTGTCGCCGCTGTACTCGGTGTTCTTCACCCACCCCTCGGAGGCGAGCACCGCGGGCAGGTTGGCGCCGTCGGCCTGCCTGAGCACCGCCCCGGCCTTGGCGTCGCCCCGGTACGTGCGCCGGTCCGGCAGGCTGATCGTGGCGTTGATCAGGCACGGTCCCTTGATGACGATCTCGTCGCCCTCCTTGGAGGAGTCGATCGCGGCCTGCAGCATCCGGGCGTCGGCGGCGGTGTCGGCGCAGACCGCCTCGACCCTCGCGGCCGCGGCGGGCGCCGTCGGCATGAGGATGGCGGCCCCCGTCACGGCCATGGCGAGAGCGGCGCCGCCGGCGAGCAGGCGGCTCGGTAAATGACGCACTGTCGGTCCTTCCGTCAGAACGATGTCACCGGGGACGCGGCACCCCCGAGCGTCCCCGTGTCGATCATTCTCACCGGGCGGGGAGCCGGTGTTGATCTCTTTTCGGGCGCGAAAACCGCAAACACTTCTTCGCGAAGAACTCTTTGCGAAGAAGTGTTTGCGGTTTAACCTTCTGGCATGACGCCATCCCCTGAGAGCGTGGTCGTCCTCGACGCCAAGGGTCTGCGGGCCCTCGCCCATCCCGTGCGGGTGCAGCTCGTGGACCTGTTGCGCAAGCACGGCCCGTCGACTGCCACCCGCCTGGCCGAACGCCTGGGGGTGAACTCGGGGACGGCCAGCTATCACCTGCGCAGGCTCGCCGCCGCCGGGTTCGTCGAGGAGGACGCCGAGCGCGGCAACGCGCGGGAGCGCTGGTGGCGCTCGGTCCACCGGACGACGCGCCTCACGGACGAGGGCGGGCTGTCCGAGCGCGAGCCCGAGGCGGTGCTGGCGTACCTGCAGTCCATCGCCGCGCTCTACAACCTGCGCACGCAGCAGGCGCTCAACGAGATGCAGACCATGCCGGAGCCGTGGCGGCGCGTGCTCGACCTCAGCTCGTACGCGTTCCGCCTCACCCTGGAGGAGGCGGGACAGCTGCGGGAGGACCTGGGCGCGCTCGTCGCGCGCTACCGGCGTGACGGGGAGGAGGCGCCGCCGGACGCGGTCCGGGTCTACCTGATGACGCAGGTCCTGCCCGAGCCGGAGGATGCGGAGGAGTCGTGATGGAGCCGCGCCGGTCCTTACGGCCGATGGCAGGGGTCCTCGCGGCCATGACCGTGTCGATGACCGCGACCCGCGTGTCGGCCATCGCGCTGCCCTGGTTCGTGCTGACGAGCACCGGGAGCGCCGCGTTGACGGGGGTGGTGGCGTTCGCGGAGATGGCCCCGTACGTGCTGGTTAAGGCGCTGACCGGGCCGCTCGTCGACCGGGCCGGGCCACGCCGGATCTCGTGGGTCTGCGACGTCGTGAGCGCCTCGGCCGCCGCCGCGGTGGTCCTGCTGCACGCTGCCCACGTGCTGCCGCCGGCCGCGCTCATCGCTCTCGTCGCGGTGATCGGCGCGGCCCGGGGGCCCGGGGACCTGGCCAAGGAGATCATGGTCCCGGAGGCGGCCGAGCGCGGGCGGGTGCCGCTGGAGCGGGCCACCGGGCTGATGGGCGTGACGGAGCGGCTGGCCTCGACGCTGGGTCCCGGGCTGGGCGGCGCGATGGTGGCGCTGCTCGGCCCGCTGGCCGGCCTGGTCATCAGCGCGGTCTGCTTCGCGCTCGGCTCGATGGTCGTGGCCGCGGCGCTGCCAGGCGGCATGGGACACCGCGCGCCCGCGTCAGGAGAGCAGCAGGAGGGATACTGGCGGCGGTTCGGCCAGGGCTTCGCGTTCCTGCGCGGCGAGCCGCTGCTGCTCGCGATCATCGTCATGGTCGGCGTCACCAACCTGCTGGACGCGGCCTTCAGCCAGGTTCTCGCGCCCGTGTGGGCGAAGGAGTCCGGCCACGGCCCCGCCGTCCTCGGGCTGAACAGCAGCGTGACGGGGCTGACCGCGGTCGGGGGCAGCCTGGTGGCCGCCATGGTGGCGCACCGGATGCGGCGCAGGCCGGTGTTCTTCGTGGCGTTCCTGATCGCCGGGCCGCCGCGCTTCCTCATCCTGGCCACGGACGCGCCGGTCTGGGCGCTGGTGTCCGTGTTCGCGGTGTGCGGGTTCGCCGCCGGTTTCCTCAACCCGATCCTGGGCGCGATCTCTTACGAGCGGGTGCCCCGCCACCTGCTCGGCCGGGTGAACGCCCTGCAGAGCTCGCTCGCCTGGGCCGGCATCCCGCTGGGCGGGCTGCTGGGCGGGGCCGCCGTGACGGCGGTGGGCCTGGCGCCCGTCCTGCTGGTGTCCGGGGTCGCCTACGGGCTCACCACGAGCCTGACGGGGCTGCGTCGCGAATGGCGGGAGATGGACCGGCTGCGCGGGCAGGGTCCGCCTGCCGTACCGGCGCCGGAGGAGAGCGCCGGTACGGTGGGTGACCGGCTCAGCGGGTGATCATGCCCTGGGCCAGGTCAGCGGCCGTGGCCGTGTGGGAGCGGCGCCCGGCGGGGCCGTAGCCGCCGCCCCCGCCCGTCTCGCAGCGCAGCACGTCCCCGGCCTTGACCGGCAGGGCGTTCACCTTGAGCAGCTCGCGGGCGTCCGGGGTGCCCGGGTTGAGGATGACGCGCGGCGGCGCGCCCGCCTCCCCGCCGGCCAGGCCCCAGGCCGGGGTGACCGAGCGCTCGAACCACAGCGACAGCGACGTGTCGCCGCAGAACTCGTACTCGCGCACCGCCCCGTTCCCGCCCCGCCACTGCCCCGCGCCGCCGGTGCCCGGACGGACCTCGTAGCGGCGCACGCGCACCGGGAAGAGGGTCTCCAGCACCTCGATGGGCATGTCCCGCAGGGCGCCGTTGACGTTGTTGATCAGGCAGTCCTCGCCGTCGCCGCCCTCCCAGGCGCCCCAGCCGCCGACCGTGGCCTCCTGGGAGACGTACAGCTTGCCGGTCCGCGGGTCCGTGCCGGTGAACTGCACGATCATCGAGTCCCCGTACGAGGCCGCGGCCGCCTTGCCCGGCAGCACGGGCGCCAGCGCCTTGACCACCAGGTCGATGAGGAGCCCCAGGTGCGAGTAGTAGTACTGGCAGGCGGCGGGCGACTCGGCGGCCAGCATCGAGCCCGGCCGCGTCTCCACCGACAGCGGCCGGAACGAGCCCCCGTTGAGCGGCACGTCACCCGAGACCAGCAGCTTGTAGCCGACGCGGACGGCGGCCACGGCCTGGGCCGCGCCGCAGTTGACCGGGCCGGTCGCCTGGTCGGCGCAGTCGGTCAGGTCGACGCGCATCGACTCGCCCGACACCGCGACCGTGACGTTGACGGGCAGGGGCGTGTCCAGGTCGATGCCGTCGTTGTCGAGGTAGCCGGACGCCCCATAGACGCCGTCGGGGATGGCTGCGATGGCCGCGCGCTCCATGCGCTCGGTCTGGGCGAAGATCTCGTCGCGGGCCGCCAGCACCGTCTCCAGGCCCCATCGGGAGACGATCTCCTTCAGCCGCCGCTGCCCGGTCATGGCGCAGCTCACCTGAGCGCGCAGGTCGCCGAGCGTGGCGTGCGGGAAGCGCACGTTGCGGGCGATCAGCTCGTGCAGGTCGCGGCAGGGCTCGCCGCCCGCGTACGCCTTCACCGGGCCCATCCGCAGGCCCTCCTGGAAGATCGACGTCGAGTCCATGGAGCCGCCGGGGTCCTTGGAGCCGACGTCCAGCCAGTGGGCCCGCGACGCCGCGAACCCCGCCGGCTCACCGTCCACGAAGATCGGCCCGTAGACGGTGACGTCGTTGAGGTGGGTGCCGCCGATGTAGGAGTCGTTGAGCACCCACACGTCGCCCTCCTGCCAGACCTCGCGCCCGTACAGGCGCTCGGTCTCGCGGGTGCACACCTCCAGGTTGCCCAGGAAGATCGGCAGGCCGGACGACTGGCCCAGCACGTTGTGGTCGCGGTCGAGCAGCGCGACCGCGCAGTCCTTGGCCTCGTAGATGACGGGGGTGTAGGAGCTGCGGATGAGGGTGGTGTTCATGTCCTCCGCCGCCTGGAGCAGGGCGCAGCGGATGATCTCGGTGGTGACGGGGTCGATCACAGGGAGTCCACCTTCACGATGAGGAAGCCGTTGGGGTCCACGGCGGCCACGCAGCCGGGCGGGATGACCGTGGTCGCGGTCTCCTCGACCACGATCGCGGGTCCGGACAGCTCGCCGTCCAGGGCGGAGCGCCGCAGCACGGGCGTGCGGTGCACGGTCCCGTCGAAGATCACGTCCCGTACGTGCCCGGCCTGCTCCTCGGGGGCCTCCGGCACGGCGGCGGCGGTGCGCGGGAACGAGCCGAACCCGGTGCTGCGCAGCATGACGAACTCCACCGGCGCCTCCGGGGTGGCGTGCCCGTACCGGCCGGTGTGCGCCTCGGCGTAGCGGGCCGCGATCGTCTCGAGGAAGCCGGGGCCGGCGGGCTCGGCCGCGTCGCGCAGGGGGATGGTGAGCGTGTAGTCCTGTCCCTCGTAGCGCATGTCCACGGCGTGCTCGACCCGGCGCCGCTCCTCCGGCACGCCCTGGGCGGAGAGCGCCGCCAGGGCCTCCTCCCCCAATGTCGCGAAATTTCGTGCCATGTCAGCGCCGTCGAGCACGTCCTGCGGCCGGAAGTACGGCTGCGTCAGATCCCGGCGCACGTCGGCCTCCAGCATCCCCCACGCCGAGAACGCCCCGGGGAAGCGCGGCACCACCACCTCGGAGATCCCCAGCTCCCGCGCGATGAACGCGGCGTGCATCGGCCCCGCTCCCCCGAACGCCACCAGCGCGAACTCCCGGGGCTCGATCCCGTGCTCCACCGTCAGGGTGCGGATCGCCTGCGCCATCTTGGCGTTGGCCACGTCGCAGATCCCCTCGGCGAGCAGCAGCGGATCGAGGTCCAGCTCGCCGGCCAGCGCGGCGACCGCCGTACCGGCCGCCTCCACGTCCAGCGTCATCAGCCCGCCCGCGAACCACGCCGGGTCCACCCGCCCGAGCACCACGTTGGCGTCGGTCACCGTGGCCCGCGTGCCGCCCCTGCCGTAACAGGCCGGTCCGGGCACGGCCCCGGCGGACGCGGGCCCCACGCGCAGCGCGCCCGCCTCGGAGTAGGCGAGGGAGCCGCCGCCCGCGCCGATGGTGTGCAGGTTCACGATCGGCATGAGCACCGGGTAGCCCTCGATGCGGGCCTCGGCGCTGACGTCGGGCCGCCCGTTCACCACGAGCGACACGTCGAACGACGTGCCGCCCATGTCGATGCAGATCGCGTTCTCCCTGCCCATGAGCCTGGCCGCCGCGACCCCGCCCATCGTGCCGCCCACCGGCCCGGACAGCAGCGTCTGCAACGGCCTGCGCATCGCGTACGAGGCGTTGACCAGCCCGCCCGACGACTGCATCACGTGCACCGGCACCGCCAGGCCCCGCTCGGCGAAGCGCCGCTCGATCCTGGCCAGGTAGCGGCGCACGACAGGGCCGGTGTACGCCTCCAGCACCGCCGACGAGGTCCGCTCGTACTCCCGCCACTCCCGTGCCACCTCGTGCGAGAGCACGACCAGCACGTCCTCGCCCAGCTCCGCGCGCAGGATCTCGCCCGCCCGCAGCTCGTGCGCCGGGTTGGCGTAGGAGAACAGCAGGCACACGGCCACCGCGTCGAACCCCTCCGCGCGCGCCCGCCGCGCCGCCGCCCGCACCGCCTCCTCGTCGAGGGGGACGAGCTCCTGCCCCCGGTAGTCCAGCCGGCCGCCCGCCTCCATGACGTCCTGGCGCGGCACGAGCGGCACGGGTTTGCGATAGCGCAGGTCGAACATGCGGTCGCGGTTGCCCCTGGCGATCTGGTAGACGTCCCTGCCGCCCTGGCTCGCCAGCAGCAGCACCCGGGCGCCCTTGCGCTCGAGCAGCGCGTTGAGCCCCTGCGTGGTGCCGTGCACGAAGAACGAGATCTCCGCGGGGTCGTCCACGACCCGGCCGAGCGCGGCGAACACGCCTTCGGCCAGATCTCCCGGAGTGGTGGGCGCCTTCGAGGCGGTGACGGCCCCGCTCCGCTCGTCGTAGCACACGACGTCGGTAAAGGTGCCGCCGATGTCCATGGCGACGCGATAACTCATGCGCTGCACCGTACGCGCTCCCGCGGGCTTCCCGCATGTGCGGCCCGCACAGGCGGAGGCGCCTTCCAGCGCATCCTGTAAGCCTGTGCGGCCCGCCCTGCGGCTCGCCTCAATGGCGTAATAACGGTCCCGGAGGCACCGCCGCCGGCGCGTACATCGAGTACGCCCTGATCTGCCGCACGGTGCCCTCCCGGGTGCAGGTACACGTCGAGGGATTTGTGCCTTTTTGTGCCCCCAGTTCACCGCCGGAAATCGTCAAGTTCTGGCCAAGAAGTTCACTCCCGCCGCAGCTCGTGCGCCAGCTCCTCCAGCTCCGCCCCGCCCGCCATCAGGGCGGTCAGCTCCTGCGGGGTGATGTCGCCCCTGCCGTACTCGCCCACGCTGGCGCCCCGGTTGAGCAGCAGGAACCGGTCCCCCACCGGGTAGGCGTGGTGGGGGTTGTGGGTGATGAAGACGACGCCGAGCCCGCGGTCGCGCGCCCTGGCGATGTAGCGCAGCACGACGCCGGCCTGCTTGACGCCGAGCGCGGAGGTGGGCTCGTCGAGGATGAGGACGCGGGCGCCGAAGTGGACGGCCCTGGCGATGGCCACCGACTGCCGCTCGCCGCCGGAGAGCGTGCCGACCGGCTGGTCCACGTCGCGGATGTCGATGCCCATGGCCCGCAGCTCCTCCCGCGCCACGCGGCGCGCCCGCGCCACGTCGAAGGCCAGGCCCTTGCGGGGTTCGGAGCCGAGGAAGAAGTTCCGCCAGACCGACATGAGCGGGATCATCGCCAGGTCCTGGTAGACGGTGGCGATGCCGCGGTCGAGCGCATCGCGGGGGCCGGCGAGGCGTACCTCCTGTCCGTCCACCAGGAGCGTGCCCGCGTCGTGCTGGTGCACCCCGGCGAGGATCTTGATGAGTGTGGACTTGCCCGCGCCGTTGTCGCCGAGCACGCAGGTGACCTCGCCGGCGCGCACGCCCATCGACACCTCGCGCAGCGCCAGCACCGAGCCGAACGTCTTGCCGATGCCCCTGGTCTCGAGGATCAATGCCGCACCTCCTCGGCGTACCGCCGGACCAGGCGGTTGGCCAGCGTCGCCAGCAGCAGCATCGCGCCCAGGAAGAACTTGAACCAGTCGGCGTTCCAGCCCAGGAAGACGATGCCCTTGTCGGCCATGCCGAAGATGACCGCGCCGATGGCCGCCCCGATGGCGGAGCCGTACCCGCCGGTGAGCAGGCAGCCGCCGATGACGGCGGCGATGATGTAGATGAACTCCTGCCCGATGCCGATGTTGGCCTGGACGGACGTGTAGCGCAGCGCCAGGATGGAGCCGACCAGCCAGGCGGCGAACGCGGTGGTCATGAAGAGCGCGATCTTCGTACGGGCGGCGGGCACGCCGACCGCGCGGGCGGCCTGCTCGTTGCCGCCCACCGCGAAGATCCAGTTGCCGGCCTTGGAGCGCATGAGCACCCAGGTGGCCGCGGCGGTCGCCAGGACCCACCACAGGATCGCCACCCGGAACGAGGTGCCGCCGATCTCGACGGTCCCCGCGAAGACCGCGTTCGCGCCCTCGAACCCCGAGGCCCGGCGCAGGCCGCTGACCTGCACGGTCCCGGTGATGGCCTTGGTGACGCCGAGGTTGACGCCTTGGAGCATGAGGAACGTGCCCAGCGTGACGATGAAGCTGGGCAGCCTGGTCCTGGTGACGACCAGGCCGTTGGCGAACCCGATGCCGAGCGCCACGACCAGCCCGACCAGCATGGCCGTCCACACGTCGAACCCGAAGCGGGTGGCCAGCGTGACGAGGATCAGCCCGCTCGTGCCGGTCAGCACGCCCGCCGACAGGTCGAACTCGCCGCCGATCATCAACAGGGCGACCGCGACGGCCATGATGCCGAGCGTGGCGGCCGGGTCGAGCCAGTTCGCGATGCCGGCCGGCGACCGGAACACCGGCGACTGGGCGGCGAAGAAGACGAACACCACGACCAGGCCGACCACCGCGCCCAGCTCGGGCCTGATCAGCAGGCGCCGGGCCAGGCCGACGTCGGCGACCCGCTCGTCGGCCGCGATCGTCATCGCGTGCCCGCCTCGGCCAGCTTGGCCACCTGGTCGGCGTTGTCCTTGGTCACGAAGCCGGGTCCGGTGTTGACGGGCAGCCCGCCACCGACGGTGTTGAGGTTGTCCTTGTACAGGTTGAGGAACGTGATCGGCAGGTAGCCCTGCAGGTACTGCTGCTGGTCCACGGCGAACAGGATCTCCCCGTCCTTGATCGCGGACACCACGTCGGCCGACAGGTCGAACGTGGCCAGCTTGGCCTGCGACCCGGCGTCCTTGACGGCGTCCCTGGCGGCGACCGCGACGGCCGGGTTGAGCGCGAGCACGCCGTTGACCTGCTTGTCCGACTGGAGCTTGGCGGTGACCTTGGAGGTGACGTCGGCCAGGTTGCTCACGTCCACCTGCAGCCGCTCGACCGTGCCGCCCAGCGTCTGCTCGGCGCCCTTGCAGCGCTGGTCGAGGCCGACGTTGCCGGCCTCGTGGATGACGCAGAGCAGCTTGGTGACGCCGGCGGCCTTGAGCTGCTCGCCCGCGCCGCGCCCGGCCACCTCCTCCGACTGGCCGACGTGGGTGATGGCACCGAAGGCCTTGGACGAGTCGGCGCCCGAGTTGATGGTGATGACCGGGATCTTGGCGGTGACGGCCTTGCCGATGGCCTCCTTCAGCGCGTCGGGGTTGGCCATGGAGACCACGATGCCGTCCACCTTCTCGGAGACGGCCTGGTCGATGAGTTGCGACTGCTTGGCGGGGTCGCCGTCGCCCTGGTAGGTGACCTTCACGCCGTACTGCTTGCCCGCGGCCTCGGCGCCGTTCTTGACCACGTCCCAGAAGGAGTCGCCCGGGGAGGCGTGGGTGATGACGGCGTAGGTGGCGCTCGCGGGGGCCGCGGCCGCGGAGCTCGCGGGGGCGCTCTGCGCGCTCTGTCTCCCCGCGGAGGAGCAGCCGGCGACGGTGAGCGCGCCCAGCAGGGCCAGCACGATCGGGGTACGTCTCATAGGACACCTCCAAGACCAACGGGCTCGCCCCGGTTGTATCCCAATATCATCTCTATGTATAGACATGCTGACTTATCACCCGTAGAACGGAACTATACGTTCCGATAGTATGGGGATATGACGAGCGCACCCATGAGTGGCCGCAAGGCGCAGGCGGCCCGCAACGACGAGTTGATCCTGCAGGCGGCGCGGGCCGTCTTCACCGCCGATCCCGGCGCGCCCATCGCCGCCGTGGCCGAGACAGCGGGGGTCGGGATCAGCGCACTCTACCGGCGCTACCCCAGCAAGGAGGCGCTGCTGCAGAAGCTCTGCGGCGACGGCCTCAAGCTCTACATCGAGGTCGCCCAGCGGTCGCTGGCCGACGACGGCGACCCCTGGGAGGCGTTCGCCGGCTACATGCGCGGCATCGTCGACGCCGACACCAATTCACTGACGATCAAGCTGGCGGGCACGTTCACGCCGACCGAGGAGCTGGGCCGCGACGCGGTCAGGGCCTCGGAGCTGGCCACCGAGGTCCACCACCGTGCCGTGGCGGCCGGCGTGCTGCGGCCGGACGTGACGGTGGCGGACATCGCGCTGCTGTTCGAGCAGATGGCCTCGATCAAGCTCGGCGGCGAGGAGCGCACCTCCCAGCTGCGCCACCGTTACCTGGCGCTGGTGCTGGACTCGCTGCGGATCCCACCGGCCCACCGGGACCTGCCGGGGCCCGCGCCGGTGGACGAGGAGCTGTCGGTCCGCTGGTACCCGTCCTAGTCCTCGCCCGCCTGCCACCGCCGTTCCAGACAACGATGATCGCGATGTGGGCGATGAGCGCCCATACGGCGATTCCCATGGCGAAATGACCTCCCATGGGGAAAGGGGTGGGGTGGTTCGGCGGCTATGGGGCGCTCGCGGGCCGCTCGGCCAGGCGGTGGGCCAGGGCGAGTGTGCGGCGGGCTCTGGCGACGATGGGGGCGTCCACGAAGCGCCCGTCGGGCAGGGCGACCGCGCCGGCGCCCGATCGCTCGGCCTGTTCGGCCGCCTCGACGATCTCGGCCGCCCTGGCCGCCTCCTCCTCGGAGGGGCGGAACGCGCGCCGGATCACCGGGATCTGGCGAGGGTGGATCGCGGTCCTGCCGAACAGGCCGAGCGCGCGACCCGCCAGGCAGGAGGCGAGGAGCCCGGCCTCGTCCTTGACGTTCGGGAAGACGGACATGGGCACCGGCGGCAGTCCGGCCGCGGCGGCGGCGAGGACCACCTGGAGCCTGAGATGGTCCATGGCCCGCTCGTCCGTGACGGCCAGCTCGGCGGCGAGGTCCTGCTCGCCGAGCGCGACGCCGGCCACCTTGGGGTGCGCCGCGATCTCCCGGGCCGCCACGATCCCGGCCGCCGACTCCAGCAGCGCGTACGCGGGGGCGCCGGTGATCGCGTCGAGCACGGCGGCCGACTCGACCTTGGGCAGCCGCACGCCGTCGGCGAGGTCCCCGACGGCCTCGAGGTCGGCCCGCCCGCGCTCGGTGCCCAGGTCGTTGATCCGCACATGCACCCGCGTCACCGCACCATCGCCCGGCCCATGAGGGCCCTCACCCATGGCGCCCTCAGGACGCGGATCGGCGCGGCGGGCGCGCAGGTAGGCGACGGCGTTGGCGCGGGCCTCGTCCTTGCGGGCGGGCGCGACCGCGTCCTCCAGGTCGACGATGACCACGTCCGCGCCGGAGGCGACGGCCTTGTCGAACCGCTCGGGCCGGTCACCGGGCACGTACAGCCAGGTCACGGGGACGTTCACGCGATCACCCCGGCCTCGCGCAGGGCGGCGATCCGCTCGTCCGGGTAGTCGAGCTCGCCGAGCACCTCGTCGGTGTCGCGCCCGAGCCGCCGCCCCGGCCAGCGGATCTCGCCGGGCGTGTCCGACAGGCGGAAGAAGACGTTCTGCATGGTGAGCGAGCCGAGCTCCTCGTCCGGCACCTCCTGGAACGTCCCGAGCGCCGCGTACTGCGGGTCCTCGGCGATGTCGGTGACGTCGTAGATGGGCGCGACGGCGGCCTGCACCTCCTCGAAGCGGGCGATGACCTCCTCGGCGTCCCGCTCGGCGATCCAGGAGGCGACCGCCTCGTCCAGCTCGTCCACGTGCTGCACGCGCCCGTGCCCGCTGGCGAACCACGGCTGCTCGACCAGGTCGGGCCGCCCCACCAGGGTGATCACCCGCTCGGCGATG
Source organism: Nonomuraea sp. NPDC050786 (assembly GCF_040654115.1). Taxonomy (NCBI): domain Bacteria; kingdom Bacillati; phylum Actinomycetota; class Actinomycetes; order Streptosporangiales; family Streptosporangiaceae; genus Nonomuraea; species Nonomuraea sp. NPDC050786. Next base: position 93,915 of record NZ_JBFAHJ010000022.1, on the reverse strand, counting down.
GGCTGGGCGCTGGTGGAGATGGTCAGCCACCGCCCGTCGCGGGTCCGGTACGTGTTGCGCGGCGCGTTGCTGCTGGACCGGTTGCCGGTCCGCCGGGGCACGGCCCCGAGCGCCTTGTACGCGGTCATCTGCGGCCCGAGCAGGCCCATGATGGGCTCGATGATCGCCAGGTCGATGACCTGGCCGCGTCCGGTCCGCTCACGGGCGCGCAGGGCCACCATGATCGCGTACGACATGGCGAGGCCCGCGATGCCGTCGGCCAGGGCCAGCGGCGGCAGCGTGGGCGGCCCGTCGGGCTCCCCGGTCATGGCCGCGAAGCCGCTCATGGCCTCGGCCAGCGTCCCGAACCCCGGCTGCCTGGCCATCGGCCCGAACTGCCCGAACCCGGTCATCCTCGCCACGATCAGCCGCGGGTTGAGCTTGAGCAGGTCTTCCGGGGCCAGGTTCCACCGCTCCAGGGTGCCGGGGCGGAAGTTCTCGATCAGCACGTCGGACCGCTCGGCCAGGCGGCGCAGGATCTCCTGCCCTTCGGCGTGCGACAGGTCCACGGCCGCGGTGCGCTTGTTGCGTGAGAGCGTCTTCCACCACAGCCCCACCCCGTTCAGGGAGGCGCCGTGCCCGCGCGAGGGGTCGCCGCGCCGGGGGTGCTCGATTTTGATCACGTCGGCGCCGAAGTCGCCCAGCATCATCGCGGCGGAGGGACCGGCGAACAGCGTCGCCGCGTCGATGACCCGCAGGTCGGCGAGGCTCGTCATGGGTATGTAACTTATAAGAAATATGTCATAGGTCAACCAGCCGACGATCTGCGAGACACTTGTCGTCATGTCGCCCACGGAGCCGCGGCCGCCCATGAGCAAGGCCGAGTACGTCTACAGCGTGCTGCTCGACGAGATCCGTACCGCGCGGATCCCGGGCGGCACGGCGCTGCGGGCCGGGGAGGTGGCCCGCCGGCTGGGCGTCTCGGTCACGCCCGTGCGCGAGGCGCTGCGCAGGCTGGAGAAGGACCGGCTGATCAGCTACGAGGCGCATCGCGGCGCGACCGTCGTGGACCTCGGCGACGAGGCCCTGACCGAGTACTACGGCCTGCGCGCGGTGGTCGAGGGCCTGGGGGCGCGCCTGGCGGCGGAGAAGATCACCCCCGAGGAGCTGGCCGGGCTGCGCGAGCTGCACGCCTCCATGGCCGACGACGCCGCGCACGGCAGGCGTGACCGGCTCGGCGACCAGAGCAGGCGATTCCACCTGCGCATCGTGGACATCGGCGGCCCCGCCTTCCTGGGCGCGCACGCCAGGTCGGTGCGCAACAGCTTCCCCGTGCCCGCCGAGGCGTCGCTGTGGCTGGACGACACCCAGGTCAAGGCCCAGCTCGAGGCGCACGAAGGCATCCTGGCCGCCCTGGAGTCCGGCGACGCCGAGACCGCCGAACGCATCATGATCGACCATGTGCGACGGGCCGGGGACTTCCGCAGGCAGCACTGACCCCCGGGCCTCCGCCGTGGGCGTGGAGCCGCTTTCTCCTAAGATGAACGGCATGTCCCCTCCCCACCGGAGCCTCGCCGACGGCCGCCGCCGTGGGAGGGCTCCCGAGATCACTGCTGGAGGCCCGCGGTGACAGCGGCCCTGCCGGGCATCAAGGGCGTGCTGTTCGACCTGGACGACACGCTGCTCGACCACCGGGGCGCCGCCGACGCCGCGATCGTCGCCTGGGTGTCGGCGCACTCGCCCGGCCACCCGCGGCTGGACGAGGTGGCCGTGCTCTGGGCCGGGCTGGAGGGGCCGTACCTGGCGATGTGGCACGCGGGCACCTGCTCGCTGCAGGAGCAGCGGCGGCTCCGCCTGCGCGCGCTCTGCCAGGAGCTGGCCGTGCCGGCCCCCGTTGATCTGGATGTGGCCTACGCGGACTTCTCCGAGCGCTACCGGCAGAACTGGACGGCCCACCACGACGTGGCGCAGGCGCTGGCGGAGCTGGACGGACTCGTCCTCGGGGTGCTGACGAACGGGACGCAGCGGTTGCAGGAGGCGAAGGTCCGCGCGATCGGGCTGGCCGGGCTGGTCGGGCCGGTGCTGACGGGCGAGGTGCTGGGCGGCCACTTCAAGCCGTCGCCCGCCGCGTACACGGGCGCGGCGGCGGCGCTCGGGCTGGCGCCAGAAGAGGTGCTGCTGGTGGGCGACGACGTGGACAAGGACGTGACGGGGCCGGCGCCGACCGGGATGCGGTCGGTCTGGCTCGACCGGCTCGGCGTCGAGCCGCCGCCCGCCGGCTTCCCGCGCATCACCACGCTGACCGACCTGCCCCCGCTCATCCGCTGACCCCGACGCCTCCCGACTCCAGGCACCTCCCCACTCCAGGCGCCTCCTACCGGGGCGTGCTCACCCCAGGCACCGCCTCATCTGGGCGCCACCTCGGCCAGCACCGAGCCGTCCAGGTCGAAGCCGCCCACATGGGCGAGATAGTCACCCTGGGCCAGCGGATCGCCGAGGTACACGCCACCGGCCTGGCGCACCAGCAGCGCACCCGCCGCCACGTCCCAGGGATGGGCCCGGGTGCCGTACGCGGCGTCCGACCAGCCCGCGGCCACGTGCGCGAGCTTGAGCGCGGCGCTGCCCGGCCGGCGCACGGCGGAGAACGACGTCAGGAACCGCCCGTAGCGCCCGAGCGCCGCCTCCGCGTCCACCTCCATGTCGCGGGCCGTCGGATAGCTCGTCAGCAGCATCGCCTCCCGGTCTCTCGAGGCTCCCACGCTGCGCAGTGGCGTGCCGTTGCACCAGGCGCCCTCGGTGGTGGCGCTGAACTCGTCCTCCCGTACGGGGTCGTACACCACGCCGGCCACCAGCTCGCCGCGCACGGCGGCGGCGATGGACACGCAGAAGAACGGCAGCCCGGTGGCGAAGTTCGCGGTGCCGTCAATGGGGTCGACGTACCAGACGAGGTCGCCGGAGCCGGTCGAGCCGCCCTCCTCGCCGACGATCGCACTCTCGGGCAGGCGGGTGGTGATGATCGCGCGGATGGTCTCCTCCGCGGCCCGGTCGTGCTCGGTCACGGGGTCGTGGAAGTCGATCTTGGTGGCCACGTCGGGCCGCGATCTGAACGCCTTGCGCAGCCGCGGGCCGACGGCTCTGGCCGCCTCGGTGGCGATGTCGAGCAGGTGTGTCGCGTCCATGTCTTCTCCAGCACAGGATCCAGCAGATCGTGAAGTCATCAGGACCCTCTATGCCCACGCCCGCGCCCACGCACCGTCCCGGGGCTCAGCGGTGCAGGGCGGTCTCCCGTCCCATGTGCGACAGCTTCTCGGGATTGCGTACGGCGTAGAGCCCGGCGATGAGACCGTCCTCGATGCGGACCGCCACGACGGTGTCGATCTCGCCGTCGAGCCGGACGATCAGCGCCGGATGGCCGTTGACCTGTGCCGTCAGCAGCGACGCCACGTCGGGGATCCGGCCCAGCACCTCGGCCACCCGGTCGGCTCCCGCGACGGGCGTCAGCGCGGCATGCTTGATCCCGCCGCCGTCGGTCAGCAGGACGACGTCCGGCGCGAGGACGTCGAGCAGGCGTTGCAGGTCGCCCGTTTCGATCGCCCGCTGGAACGCCGTGAGCGCGTCGCGGGTCTCGGCCGGGGAGACGACCCCGCGCGGCCGGCGCGCGGCGACATGCGCCCGAGCCCGGTGGGCGATCTGGCGGACCGCGGCCGGGCTCTTGCCGACGGCCTCGGCGATCTCGTCGTACTCCAGGCCGAACACCTCGCGCAGCACGAACACCGCCCGCTCGGTCGGCCCAAGCGTCTCCATCACCAGCAGCATCGCCATCGAGACGCTGTCGGCCAGCTCGACGTCCTCGGCCACGTCGGGCGTGGTCAGCAGCGGCTCGGGCAGCCACGGCCCGACATAGGACTCCTTGCGCCGGCCCAGCGTCCGCAGCCGGCTCAGCGCCTGCCGGGTGACGATCCGCACCAGGTAGGCACGCTGCTCCCGCACCGCGTCGAGGTCGACGCCCGCCCACCGCAGCCAGGCCTCCTGCAGGACGTCCTCGGCGTCGGCGGCCGAGCCGAGCATCTCGTAGGCGACGGTGAACAGCAGGTTGCGGTGGGCGACGAACGCCTCGGTGGCGGAGTCCACGCGGTCGTCCCCTTCCCTGCCCCCGCCGTGATCTTCGGGCGTGGTCTGCGACGTACCGGCCATTGACGGCTCCACTTCACTCTCGACTGTGTCACCCATCAGATGCCGGACCCCGCCGTTCTGTGACACCGAGACGGTAGTCGATCCCGGCCTTCCGCCGGTGACACTCCTGCCTGTGGCGCACATCACAGGATGACGCCGTCACAAATGCCGGCCCGCCGGCGTCGAGTGGTCATGAGTTCGACACTGGAAACCCTTCGCCGCGACTTCGGCGGCGACATCATCGAGCCGGGCGCAGCGGAGTACGAATCGGCCAGCCGCTCGGTGCTGGCCTCGGGCAGCCCGGCCTATGTCCTGCGGCCCAAGAGCGTCGTGGACGTGCGAGCGGCTGTCGGATTCGCCGCGGACGCGGGGCTCGCGCTCTCCGTGCGCGGCGGCGGCCATGCCTTCGCGGGCTTCGGCACCAACGACGGCGGCGTTGTGATCGACCTCAGCCTGCTCGCGACCGTGGAGATCGTCGACAAGGAGCGCCACCTCGTACGGATCGGCGGCGGCGCCACCTGGGGTCAGGTCGCGGCCGCCCTGGCCCCGCACGGCCTGGCGATCTCCTCGGGCGACACCAGGGGCGTGGGTGTCGGCGGGCTGACGTTGAGCGGCGGCATCGGCTGGAAGGTCAGGAAGTACGGCCTGGCCCTGGACAGCGTGGTCGCCGCGGAGGTGGTCACCGCCGGCGGGGAGGTCGTGCGGGCGAGCGCCGAGGAGAACCCGGAGCTGTTCTGGGCGATCCGCGGTGGCGGCGGCAATTTCGGGATCGTGACCGCCTTCGAGTTCGCGGCGCACCCGACGACGGACGTCTTCTTCGGCAAGATCGCCTTCCCGGCATCGGAGGCGGCCGGCGTGCTCCAGGGATGGGCGGAGTACCTGCGTACCGCCCCGGAAGAGCTCACCTCCATCGTGAGCTTCGCCAATCCCTTCGCCGGCGGGCCCGAGGCGCCGGTCGAGATCCAGGTCGCCTTCGACGGCGACGACCCGGAGCTCGCGGCCGAGGCGATCGACCCGATCCGCCGGCTCGGCACGGTGATCGACGACGACGTCGCGCTGAAGCCCTATGCGGAGGTGCTGGTGGACGGGTTGGTCCCGCCGCCCGGCATCCGGTTGCTCACCCGGAGCGCATTCGTCGGCAGGGAGTCGGTGCCGGAGGTCCTGCGCATCCTTGCCGAGGTCGGGACGTCGCAGGGGTCGCCGGCCATCTCCGTCCGCAGCGTCGGCGGCGCGGTGTCCCGCATCGCCGGCGACGCCACCGCCTACGCGCATCGCCGGGCGGAGCTGATGTTCATGACGACCACTCTGGGTCCCCAGCCGGTCGTCGAGGCCGCCCGCCCCGCGCTGGAAGCGATCTGGGGAAGGCTCGCACCGCACGTCGACGGCGCGTACGCCAACTTCCTCTCCTCCGCCGCCGACGAGGATGTCGCCGCGATCTATCCGGCGCAGACCTATGAGCGGCTCGCGGCGGTCAAGCGCCAGTACGACCCCGGCAACCTGTTCGCCGGCAACCACAACGTCCGGCCTCAGTAGGGCGCACGGCCCCCACCCCCGGGGCGGGTGCCCCGGGGGTCCGGAGAAGTACGGCGGGATATCTGCTGCTCGGATCATTTGTCAGGACATTCTGACCTGGGCTAAGCTGATCAGCATGACCGCGAACCTGGCCATCGACCTGGATCGATCCAGCCCAGTGCCGCTCTACTTCCAGGTGGCCGAGCAGATCGCCGAGGCGATCCGGCGAGGGGACCTGGCGCCCGGCTCCCGGCTGGACAACGAGATCCTGCTGGCCGACAAGCTGGGCCTGTCGCGGCCGACGATCCGCCAGGCCATCCAGTATCTGGTGGACAAGGGCCTGCTGGTGCGCAAGCGCGGTGTGGGCACGCAGGTCGTGCACGGGCAGGTCAAGCGCTCGGTGGAGCTGACCAGCCTCTACGACGACCTGCGCCGGGCGGGCCAGGAGCCGGCCACGCAGGTGCTGGCGCTGGAGCCGCGTCCGGTCCAGGAGGAGGTCGCCCCCATTCTGGGCGTGGAGCCGGGCACCGAGGTCCTCTACCTCGAGCGGCTGCGGTTCGCGGCCGGGGAGCCGCTGGCGGTGCTGCACAACTGGCTGCCGCTCGGCCTGGCCCAGCTGAGCTCCGCCGACCTGGAGGGCCGCGGCCTCTACGAGCTGCTGCGCGCCGCGGGCGTGCGGATGCGGGTGGCCAACCAGCGCATCGGCGCGCGGGCCGCGACCCAGGCCGAGGCCAGGCTCCTGGAGGAGCGCCGCGGCGCGCCGCTGCTCACGATGGTCCGCACCACGTACGACGACCAGGGCAGGGCCGTCGAGCACGGCTCACACGTCTACCGGGCCTCGCACTACTCCCTCGAGGTCACCCTCATCGAGCGCTGAGGCGGCCCGCCGCTTGAGGTAGAGCGTGGTGCAGATCCCGAACACCACGGCCACCGCGAGCCCCACCCAGGAGAAGCCCTTCAGCCACTTCTCGGCGACGAGCCCGAGATAGAAGATCACCGTGGTGGTGCCGCCCGCCCACACGATCCCGCCGAGCACATTGGCGACGGCGAACTTCCAGTACGGCATGCGCAGCGCCCCCGCCAGCGGTCCGGCCAGGATGCGCAGCAGTGCGATGAACCGGCCGACGAAGACCGCCCACACGCCGAACCGCTGGAAGTACCGCTCGGCCCTGGCCACGTGCCGCGGGCCGAAGTGCTTGGGGAAGCGCCGCCCGAGCCGCGCGAACAGCGGCGCGCCCCCCTTACGCCCGATCGCGTACCCGGCCGAGTCGCCCACGATCGCCCCGGCACTCGCGCACACGCCCACCCAGAGCGGGTGCACCACGCCCTTGGAGGCCAGAATCGCGGCGCTGACCAGCACGATCTCGCCCGGCAGCGGGATGCCGAGGCTCTCGAGCCCGATCACGAGCGCGACCATGGCGTAGATCCATCCGGCCGGGACCGCCTCCAACCACACGTCGATATGCACGCGCGCAACCCTAGCGCCGCCACATCACCACAAGGACCGCCATTGAGACCTTCCGCACCGGATGGTCAGCGTTCACTGTCGAGCATGGCCAGCTGCGCCTCGCCGTAGCGCTCGCCCGCGGCCGCCCCCGCGGGCACGGCGGCCTCGATCGCGGCCAGCTCCTCCGCCGTCAGCGCGACGTCCAGAGCCCCGAGCGCCTCGGCCAGCCGCTCGCGCCGCCGCGCCCCGACGAGCGGGACGATGTCGTCGCCCTGGGCCAGCACCCAGGCGATGGCCAGCTGCGCCACCGTGACCCCCTTGGCCTCGGCCAGCGTGCGGAGCGCATCCACCAGTGTCAGGTTGTGCGCGAGGTTGTCGCCGGAGAAGCGCGGGCTGACGGCGCGGAAGTCCCCCTTGCCCAGCTCGCGCTCCTTGGACCAGTGACCGCTGAGCAGGCCCCTGGACAGCACGCCGTACGCGGTGACCGCGACGCCGAGCTCGCGGCAGGCGGGCAGGATGTCCCGCTCGATCCCCCTGGACAGCAGGGAGTATTCGAGCTGCACGTCGGCGATCGGATGAACGGCGTTGGCCCGCCGGATGGTCTCCGCCCCGGCCTCGGACAGCCCGATGTGGCGGACGTGCCCCTTCCGGACCTCCTCGGCGATGGCCCCGACGGTCTCCTCGATGGGCACGTCCGGGTCCACCCGGGCGATCCGGTAGACGTCCACGTGGTCGGTGTCGAGGCGGCGCAGGGTGTAGGCGAGCGAGGTCTTGACGGCCGCCGGCCGGCCGTCATAGCCGAGCCAGTTGCCGTCGTAGTCGCGCTGCGCGCCGAACTTCACGCTGATCGTCACGTCGTCGCGCGAGCGGCTCTTGAGCGCCTCGCGGATGAGCAGCTCGTTGTGGCCCATTCCGTAGAAGTCGCCCGTGTCGAGCAGCGTGATGCCGGCGTCGAGAGCGGCGTGGATGGTGGCGACGGACTCGGACGCGTCGGCCGGCCCGTACAGGTCCGACATTCCCATGCAACCCAGCCCGAGGTCGGAGACGACCGGGCCGCCGGTTCCCAAAGTTCTCATGGGGCCAGCATGCCACATTGGAACTGACAGATTTCAATTTTTGTCAGTCGTCGCCACTCTGAGCGATCGACCTCCTGCGCAGGGTCACAGCGGCCTCAGGGTGTTGTCCCAGAAGTTGTCCTGCACGACGGCGGCTTTACGGCAGTCGGTCCACGCCCCATACGCACCGCTCTTGAGGGAGAAATTGCGCCCGAACCGATTTCCGATGACGCGGTAGTCGCGGCTGTGGTCGCGCGGGCAATACAGCGTGTACGCGCCCCCGGCGAGCAGGTTGTTCTCGACGAGCACGTTGGAATTGTTCGTGGGATGGCTGATGATCGCCGAGGTGCCGCCGGGCGCGTAAATGGTGTTGTGGATGATCCGGATATTGGAGCCGCCCGCGAGCTGAATGCCGTCGGCGTGCCCGGTGGCGCCTTCGTACAGGTCGTGGATGTAGGAATCGGCGACGGTAGTGGTGTCGTCGATGTCGAAACCGTTCTCGCACCCGTGGATGTTCAGCCGCCTGGCGGCCATCCCGTAGGAGCCGACGCCGGTGGTGTTGTGGTTGCGGCAGTCCACCTCGACGTCCTCGAGCAGCAGGCCGCCGCCCTTGTAGGACTCGACGAAGCTGCCGATGGCGTAGTAGCCGGTGCACGTGACCTTGGAGCGGCGGATGGTCACGTTCGGCGCTTTGACCTCGACGCAGCCCCTGATGTCCTTGCCGTCGACGACCGCGCCCGCCTTGGTGATGGAGAGATCGCCCTTCACCACCGTCAATTTCGTACCGGCCGGAACGCCGGTGTTGGTCGCGTCGGGATATCCGCATCTGGCGGGTGATATCGCGCAGCCGGCCTGCCGTGGGCTCGTATTCGGCGGGGCAGCCTGCGCATTCGCGGTGGCGCCGAGATTCGCGGCGGCGATGATCAGAACAATGGCGGCGGCGGGTCGTAAGTCGAGGGGCATGATCGGCTCCGGTGAAGGCGAACAGCGGGGATGTCGCACACCATAGAACGCATCCATCTCAATGGGCTCGAAAACGCGGCTTTTCATCTGACAGGCGGGTCGCCACCCACCTCCGGCCAGCACCCTTAGATGGTTTCGGTCCTGTTACGTTCGCGGGAAGCCCCATCCGTAACCCTTGGCAACAGGGCGCCCCGGCCCCTAGGGTGCAGTGCAATGCCACACATTACTGGGATGGTTCATGACGTCTAAGCAGGTCAAGCCCCTGGCCGGTGCCGTACGCACCGCGTCGGGGGCCGTGCGGCCGGTGTCCGGGGTGCGCATCACCGGCGGTCTGCTCCACCACTGGCAGCGTCGCAACAGCACGGCCACGATCCCGCACACCATCGATCAGCTCCGCGCCGCGGGCAACGTGGCGAACCTGAGCCGCCTGCTGGAGGACGACCCCGCCCCCTACCGGGGCCGGTATCCGTTCCTGGACACCGACCTGTACAAGACCCTGGAGGGCCTGGCGTACGAGCTGGGCGACGGCGACACCGCCACCAGGGAGTTCTTCGACGAGGTCGTCGGCCTCCTCGAACAGGTCCAGGCCCAGGACGGCTACCTCAACTCCTTCTTCCAGGACCCGGCCTCGTCCAAGCAGCCGTGGGAGGACCTGACCTGGGGGCACGAGCTCTACAACCTCGGCCACCTCATCCAGGCCGCCGTCGCCGCCAACCGGCGGATGGGCGACGACCGGCTGCTGCGCGTGGCGGTGCGCTTCGCCGACCTGGTGCTGGACAGGTTCCGCGACCGGGGCGTCTGCGGGCATCCCGAGGTGGAGATGGCCCTGGTCGAGCTGTTCAGGGAGACGGGCGAGCGCGGCTACCTGGCCATGGCGGCGGCCTTCGTCGACCGCAGGGGCACGGGGCAGCTCGAGCACCGCACCTTCTCCGGCGAGTACTTCCAGGATCACGTGCCCTTCCGCGAGCTGCCGTCGGTGACCGGGCACGCCGTGCGCATGGCGTACCTGGCGGCGGGCGCGACCGACGTCCTCCTGGAGACCGGTGACCGGTCGCTGCTGGAGGCGCTGGAGCGGCTCTGGGACGACATGGTGGCGACCAAGCTGTACGTCACCGGCGGCCTGGGCAGCCGGCACTCCGACGAGGCGATCGGCGACAGGTACGAGCTGCCGTCCGAGCGGGCCTACAGCGAGACCTGCGCGGCCATCGCCGTGATGCAGTGGGCCTGGCGGATGTTCCTGGCCACCGGCGGCGCGAAATACCTCGACGTGTTCGAGCGCGTGCTCTACAACGCCTACGCCGTGGGCCTGTCGGCGGACGGCAGGGCGTTCTTCTACGACAACCCGCTCCAGCGCCGCCCCGACCACGAGCAGCGCAGCGGCGCGGAGCCGGACGGCGAGCCGCTGCGGCGCGCGTGGTTCGGCTGCCCGTGCTGCCCGCCGAACATCGTCCGCTGGATGGCCCAGCTCGCCGACTACGTGGCGGCCGAGCGGGACGGCGCCGTGCTGGTCGCCGCCTACACCGAGGCCACGATCCGGACCGACGAGCTGGACCTGGCGATGGAGAGCGCCTACCCGTGGGACGGCGACGTGCGCATCGCCGTCGAGCGGGCCCCCGACCGCCCGTACGACCTGGTGCTGCGGATCCCCGGCTGGGCCAGGGACGTGACGATCACCGTCAACGGCGAGCCCTGCGACGCGCGGGCGTCGGGCGGCTGGGTCACCCTGCACCGCGCATGGTCGGCGGGCGACGAGGTACGCCTCACCCTGCCCATGCCGGTCAGGGCACACGGCTCCCACCCCTACCTCGACGCCACCAGAGGCGCGGCCGCCCTGGCCCGCGGGCCGCTGGTCTACTGCGTCGAGCAGCACGACAGCCCCCAGGCCCCGGTCGACGACCTGGTGGTCGGGGCCCGTGACGCTGTCAGCGCGTACATCGAGCGGCGGGACGAGACCGTCGTGCTGCGCGTGGACGCCGGCGCGGCGCCCCCGCCCTCCGCCGAGCTCTACCCCGAGCTCCCTCTTGACGACGCGCTCCCGGAGATGAGGGTCGCGGCGACCTTCGTCCCCTACTTCCTGTGGGGCAACCGCGGACCCCAAGCCATGCGGGTCTGGGTCAGGACCCCCTGAACCAACGGAAAGAAGGCAACATGAGGAGATCTGCGGCGCTCGCGAGCGTCACCATGACCGCCGTGCTGGCGCTCACCGCGTGTGGCGGAGGCGGCGGCGCTGGGGGCACCGGCACGGGCGCGGGCACCGGTGCGGGCACGTCGAGCGGGCCGGGCGCGCCCGCCGCCACGGGCGGCACCGTCCACATCCTGGCCAAGGCGGACTTCTCCCACCTGGACCCGGCGCGCGGCTGGGACGGCGGCGTCAACAACTTCTACCGACTCATCTACCGGGGGCTGACGATGTTCGGCGCGGGTCCGGGCGCCGAGGGCACGAAGGTGGTGCCCGACCTGGCCACCGACACGGGCACCCCCTCCGACGGCGGCAAGACCTGGACCTACAAACTCAAGGACAACCTGTTCTTCGAGGACGGCACGCCGATCAACAGCGAGGCCGTGAAGTTCGGCTTCTCCCGCACCTTCGACCCGGAGGCCGGGATCGGCTCGCCGTACGGCAAGCTGCTGCTGGACGCGCCGAAGGACTACAAGGGCCCGTACCTCGACGGCGACCTGAAGACCATCGAGACGCCCGACGACAAGACGGTCGTCTTCCACCTGAAGAAGCCCCTCGCCGACTTCCCGAGCGCGCTGGCGATGGTCAACTTCACGCCCTTCCCCAAGGGCACGGGGGCGGGCGCGGCGTTCGACACCAAGCCGATCGCGAGCGGGCCGTACAAGGTGGCGAGCTACCAGCGCGGCGTCTCGCTGAAGCTGGAGCGCAACCCGCAGTGGAAGCGTGAGACCGACAGCGTGCGGGCGGCCAAGCCGGACGCGTTCGAGTGGACGTTCGGCCTGGACCCGGCCACGATCGACGAGCGCATGCTGGCCGGGCAGGGCACCGACGCCGACGCCCTCGGCCCGTCGATCCAGGCGGCGACCGTGGCGCGGGTGCAGCAGCCGCAGATCAAGCAGCGCACGCTCTCCGGGCTCAACGGCTGCACCACGTACATGGGCCTGAACACCACCAAGAAGCCCCTGAACGACGTGCGCGTGCGCCAGGCGATCAACTACGCGATCAACAAGGACACCGTGGTCGCGGGGATGGGCGGCGGCGCGCTGGCCGCCAAGGGCACCTCGATCCAGCCGCCCACGATCGCGGGCCGGGTCGACTACGACCTCTACCCGTACAACCCCGAGGAGGCCAAGAAGCTGCTGGCCGAGGCCGGCCTCGCGGACGGGTTCTCCCTGACGCTGGACACCCGCCCGGACCCGAAGATGGCCGCGGTGGCGGTGGCGATCCAGGACGCGCTCAAGCAGGTGAAGATCGACGTCAAGATCAACAACATCGACACCTCGACGTTCTACGAGGTCATCGGCACGCCGGCGCAGCAGCACGACGCCGCCGTCACCGGCTGGTGCCCCGACTGGGCCTCCGGCGCGACGTTCCTGCCGCCGCTGTTCGACGGCCGCAACATCACGCCCAAGGGCAACTCGAACCTCGCTCAGCTCAACGACAAGGGGATCAACGAGCGGATCGACGAGATCGCCGCGATGACGGACGTCAACCAGGCCAACGCGGCCTACGGCGAGCTGGACAAGGAGATCATGAAGCTGGCGCCGGTGGTGCCGCTGGCGTACGAGAAGCTCATCCTCCTCGTCGGCTCGAACATCGCGGGCGCCTACCAGTCCAACTCGTTCTCCGGCGGCATCGACCTGATCTCCGTCGGACTGGCGAAGCCGACGAAGTAGATGACCGTCGCAGCTCTTTCCCCTGCCACGTCGGGCCGGCGGGTCGCGAGCGCGCTGCTGCGTGATCGGGGCGCGGTGCTGAGCACCGCGTTCCTCACGCTGATCGTGCTGATGGCGATCTGCGCGCCGCTGATCAGCGCGATCACCGGTCACGGGCCGAACGACTTCGACACCGCCGCCGTCGACACCGACCTGGGCGGGGTGCCGCGCGGGTCGCTCGGCGGCATCAGCGCCGACCACCTGCTGGGCGTCGAGCCGCAGAACGGCCGCGACATCCTGGCGCGCATCGCCTACGGCGCGCGCGTCTCCCTGCTGATCGCGGTCTCGGCCACGGCGCTGACGACCCTGCTGGGCGTGGTGCTGGGCATGCTGGCCGGGTTCTACCAGGGCTGGGTGGACCAGGTGATCTGCCGGGTCATGGACTTCCTCATGGCCTTCCCGGCGCTCATCTTCATGATCGCGATCCTGTCCTCGCTCCCGCAGGGCAACCGGCCGGTGCTGCTGGTCCTGGTGATCAGCTTCTTCGGCTGGCCGTACCTGGCGCGGGTGGTGCGCGGGCAGACGCTGACGCTGGTGAACAGGGAGTTCGTGGAGGCAGCCCGCGCGTCGGGCGCATCCACGCGCGCGCTGGTGTTCAAGGAGATCCTGCCGAACCTGCGCAGCTCGCTGATCGTGATGACCACCCTGGCCGTGCCCGGCTACGTCGGCACCGAGGCGGGGCTGTCCTTCCTGGGCGTCGGCGTGACGCCGCCGACGCCGTCGTGGGGACAGATGATCTTCAGCTCGGTCGGCTGGTACGCCGTCGATCCGATGTACTTCGCGATCCCCGGCGCGTTCCTGTTCCTCACCGTGCTGTCGCTGACGGTCCTCGGCGACCGGCTGCGGGCCACGCTCGACGCCGGGGAGGCCTCCTGATGGCGCGTTACCTGGCCGGACGGCTCGCCTGGGTGGTGCTGATCCTCTTCCTGGTGTGCCTGTTCACGTTCATCATCTTCTTCACGCTCCAGCCCGACCCGGCCGTGATGATCTGCGGGAAGACCTGCACGCAGGAGCGCATCAACCAGATCCACGCCGTGCTGGGGCTGGACAAGCCGCTCCTGACGCAGTTCTTCGCCTTCCTCTTCGGAATCTTCGCCGGGCGCGACTACGGCGAGGGCGCGAACCTGGTGCACTGCGGCGCCCCGTGCCTGGGCTACAGCTTCCAGACCGGCCAGTCCGTGTGGGACATGGTGGTCGAGCGGCTGCCGGTCAGCGCCACGGTGGCGATCGGGGCCGCGGTGCTGTGGCTGCTCATCGGGGTCACCGCGGGCCTGGTCAGCGCCGTCAAGGAGGGCACCTGGTGGGACCGCGCCGCCATGGGCCTGGCGCTGGGCGGCTCCAGCATCCCCAACTACGTGCTGGCGCTGGCGCTGCAGTACGTGCTGGTGGTGCAGCTGCAGGTGCTGCCGTTCCCGCGGGCCGTGACGTTCGGCGACGATCCGGTGGTGTGGTTCCAGTCGTACCTCATGCCGTGGGTGGTGCTGGCCACCGTCTACGCCTGCCTGTACGCCCGGCTGACCAGGGCGAACGTCATCGACACCCTTGCCGAGAACTTCATGCGCACGGCCAGGTCCAAGGGGCTGAGCCCGGCGCTGACCCTGCGCAGGCACGCGCTGCGCCCGGCGCTGACGCCGATCGCCACGATCTTCGGCATGGACTTCGCCGCGCTGCTGGGCGGCGCACTGATCACCGAGACGGTGTTCGGGCTGAACGGTGTCGGCAAGATGGCCGCCGACTCGATCTACAAGAACGACCAGCCGGTGATCATGGCGGTGACCCTGCTGGCGGCGTTCTTCGTAGTGGTCGGGAACCTGGTGGTGGACATCGTCTACGCGAGGCTGGACCCGAGAGTGAGGATCGCGGCGAAATGAGCGAACTGCTTGTCGTGGAGGACCTCACCGTCACCTTCCCGACCACGCGCGGCCTGGTGAACGTGGTCAATGGCGTGTCGTTCACGGTCGGACGGGACGAGACGGTCGGGATCGTCGGCGAGTCGGGCTCCGGCAAGTCGATGACGAGCCTGGCGGTCATGGGGCTGCTGCCCAAGGGCGCCAGGACCAGCGGGAGCATCCGGCTGGACGGCATGGAGCTGCTCGGCCGCTCCGACCGCGAGCTGCGGCGGCTGCGCGGCGAACGGATGTCGATGATCTTCCAGGACCCGCTGTCGTCCCTCAACCCGTACTACACCGTCGGCCTGCAGATCGAGGAGATGTACCGCGCGCACCGCGGCGGCTCGCGCGGCGCGGCCAGGAAGGTCGCGATCGAGGCGCTCGATCAGGTCGGCCTGCCGGACGCGGAGCGGCGGGTGGACTACTACCCGCACCAGTTCTCCGGCGGGCAGCGGCAGCGCATCATGATCGCCATGGCCCTGGTGTGCTCCCCCGAGCTGCTGATCGCCGACGAGCCGACCACGGCGCTGGACGTGACCGTGCAGGCGCAGATCCTGAAGCTGCTGGCCCGCCTGCGCGAGGAGCGCGGCATGGGCATGGTCTTCATCACGCACGACCTGGCCGTGATCAGCTCGATCGCCACGCGCGTGCTGGTGATGCGCCAGGGCGAGCAGGTCGAGTACGGCACGGCCGAGCAGGTGTTCGCCGAGCCGCGCCACGACTACACCCGGATGCTCTTGGAGAGCATCCCGCGCATCGACGACCCAGTAGACGGTGGAGTGATCGCATGACCCTGCTGCGCGCCCGTGACCTGACCAAGCGGTTCGTCTCGCGCGGGCCGCTGGGCGCCAAGGCCGAGTTCACGGCGGTCGACCAGGTCAGCTTCGACGTACGGCTCGGCGAGACGCTGGCGGTGGTCGGCGAGTCCGGCAGCGGCAAGTCGACGACCGCCCGCATGATCGCCAAGCTGATGGACCCGAGCGAGGGCACGCTGGAGTTCGACGGCGAGGACGTCACCCACGCCAAGGGGGCCGACCTGGCCCGCTTCCGCGCCAACGTCCAGGTCGTCTTCCAGGACCCGTTCTCCTCGCTCAACCCCCGTCACACGGTGGAGCGGATCCTGATGGCGCCCCTGGTCTACCAGGGCATCGCGCCCAACGGCAGCCGCCGGGCGCACGCCAAGGAGCTGATGGAGCGCGTCGGCCTGAACCCCGATCACTCCCTGCGCTACCCCGCGCAGTTCTCCGGCGGGCAGGCCCAGCGCATCGGCATCGCCCGCGCGCTGGCCGTCAACCCCAAGCTGGTGATCTGCGACGAGGCCGTCTCGGCGCTGGACGTGTCGGTGCAGGCCCAGGTGCTCGAGCTGCTGCGGCGGCTGCAGCGCGAGAGCGGCTTCAGCTACGTGTTCATCGCCCACGACCTGGCCGTCGTCCGGCAGATCGCCCAGCGGGTCGCGGTGATGAGCAAAGGGAAGATCGTCGAGCTGGGGGAAACCGAGCAGGTCTTCGGCGACCCCCAGGACGAGTACACGCGGACGCTGCTGGCGGCCATCCCGCGCATCAACCCGGAGTGGGACCGCCGCAGGAGGGAGAAGGTGTGATCACCGCGACCTACACGATCCCCGGGATGCGGGTACGCGACCACGTCGTCGAGGTACCGCTCGACTGGTCCGATCCCGAGGCCACGATCAGGGTGTTCGCCAGGGAGCTGGTGGATCCCGTACGGGACGGCGACGACCTGCCGTGCCTGCTCTACCTGCAGGGCGGCCCGGGCGGCAAGGGCCCGCGGCCTGTCGGCACGTCGGGCTGGCTCGGCAAGGCGCTGGAGACGTACCGGGTGATCCTGCTCGACCAGCGGGGCACGGGCCGCAGCTCGCGGATCGACGGGCGGGTGATGAGCGCGCTCGACCCGCAGGAGGGCGCCGACTACCTGGCCCGCTTCCGCGCGGACTCGATCGTGGCCGACGCCGAGCACCTGCGCAGGACCGTCTTCGGCGGCCGGCGCTGGTCGACGCTCGGGCAGAGCTACGGCGGCTTCCTGACGCTGACGTACCTGTCGAACGCGCCCGAGGGCCTGAGCGCCTGCTACGTGGCGGGCGGCCTGCCCGCGCTGGACCCCGACGCCGCGGAGGTCTACCGGCGCACCTATCCGCGGGTCGCGGCCAAGAACGCCGAGTTCTACCGCCGCTACCCGCACCACGTGGAGACCGTGGCCCGCCTGGCCGACCGGCTGGCGCAGGGCGACGTCCTGCTGCCCGACGGCGACGTGCTGACCGTGCGGCGGCTGCAGTCGCTGGGGATCGACTTCGGCATGAAGCCGGGCTACGAGCGCATGCACTGGCTCCTCGACGAATCCCTGCCGGACAAAGGGGGCGAGCTGCCCGAGACGTTCCTGCACCAGGTGCTGGCCCGCTCCTCCTACGCCGACAACCCGCTCTTCGCCGCGCTGCAGGAGAGCATCTACGGCTCCGGCCCCGGCGCGACGGCCTGGGCGGCGCAGCACGAGCGCGCCCGGCACCCCGCCTTCGCCGAGGACGCCAGGCCGCTGCTGTTCACCGGCGAGATGATCTACCCCTGGATGTTCGAGGAGATCCGCGCGCTGCGCCCCTTCCGCGCCGCCGTCGATCTCCTCGCCGCGCGTGCCGACTGGCCCGTGCTCTACGACCTGGACCGCCTGGCGGCCAACGAGGTGCCGGTGGCGGCGGCCGTCTACTTCGACGACATGTACGTCGACTCCGGCCTGCAACTGGACACCGCGTCCAGGGTCGGCAACACGCAGGCCTGGGTCACCAACGAGTACGAGCACGACGGCATCGGCGAGGAACGGGTCTTCGCCCGGCTGACCGGGCTCGTACGCGACATAGGAGGAGGAATCACGGGTGAGTGATGGCAAACCCCCCAAGCTAACCGAGATCCCCGCGTTCTTGGACTACATCGCCCAGGGCTGGGACTCCCCCGCGCGCACCCCGACGTTGGTGCCCGGCGCGGCCGAGGCCGCCGCCGCGCACCGGGAGCGCCTGGCCGCCGCGCTCCCCGGCAGGACCGTGGTCGTGAAGGCCGGGCGGGCTCCGGTACGCAACAACGACACGTACTACGACTTCCGCGTGGACAGCGACTTCTACTGGCTCACCGGCTGCGCCGTGGAGAACGCCGTGGCCGTGATCGCCGACGGCGCCGCCACCCTGTACCTCCCTCCGCCCGCCCGCCCCGGCGAGATCGGCTTCTTCGCCGACGCCGCGTACGGGGAGCTGTGGGTGGGCCCGTCCCCGTCGGTCACGGAGTGGGCGGCGGCGCTCGGTGTCGAGGTGCGGCCGCTGAGCGACTTCACCGACCCCGCGCAGCCGCAGGACGACCTCCCGCGCGTGCTGGCCGAGCTGCGCATGATCAAGGACGAGTGGGAGATCGGCCAGCTCCGCGAGGCCGTGGACCGTACCGTCGAGGGCTTCGCGGCGGTGCTGGCCGAGCTCCCGGCGGCCGTCGAGGGCGCGGGCGAGCGGTGGCTGCAGGGCACGTTCGACCGGTACGCCAGGGCGTATGGCAACGGCCCCGGCTACCCCACCATCGTCGGCAGCGGCCCGCACGCCCCCACCCTGCACTGGGTCCGCTGCGACGGCCCCGTCCTGCCCGACGAGCTGCTCCTGCTCGACATGGGCGTCGAGGTACGCAGTGGCTACACCGCCGACGTCACCCGCACCTTCCCCGCCTCGGGCACCTTCTCCCCCGTCCAGCGGCAGGTGCACGACCTGGTGGAGAAGGCGCACCGGGCGGGCATGGCGCAGGTCGGCCCCGGCCACCGCTTCACCGACTTCCACCACGCGGCCATGGAGGTCATCGCGCGCGGCCTGGACGACTGGGGGCTGCTGCCGGTCTCGGTGGACGAGGCCCTGTCGGACCAGGGCCAGCACCACCGCCGCTACCTGATCTGCGGCATCGGCCACCACCTGGGCCTCGACGTGCACGACTGCGCCCGGTCCCGCCCGGAGGCGTACCAGGGGGCGGTCATGGAGGCCGGGATGGTGCTCACCGTCGAGCCCGGGCTCTACTTCCACGCCCACGACCGCACGCTCCCGCCGGAGCTGCGCGGGATCGGCGTCCGGCTCGAGGACGACCTGCTGGTCACCGCGTCCGGCGCCGAGATCCTTTCGGACGCCCTGCCCATCGACGCCGACGGCCTGGAGCGCTGGACCAAGCAGGCCTCCGCCTGACACCCCGTCCCCTGCCCCCGGCGGATGTCGCCCGGGGGCAGGTGCCCGCGTCCTTCGGGGCGCCGGGCCGGCGGGCCGTGGCGCGGCGTCGCTCCGCGCGGCGCAGGCGCCCGATCAGCCGGGCCGCCCACCGATGACCGGCGCGCGATCGAGCCGTCGCTCGGCGCGACGCACGCGCCCGATCAGCCGGAGGCGCTGTAGCGGGCCTGGCGGGCAGCCGCCGTAAGGGCGGCGGCCCGGGCGGCCTCCGTCGGGGTGAACGGCAGCTCCGGCCGCCGGATCAACAGCGCCCGGTCCGGGTTGACCGAGATCACCATGGTGGTGTTGAGCTCGGCCCCCTCGTCCACCGTGTCCCCGGGCCGCCGCCACTCCACCCGCGAGACCCGCAGCAACTCCCCCATCGCCTCGGGCAGCCGGTCAGGATCCGCGCTGACCCGCTGCGCCAGCACGAGAGCCTGCACGCCGGGATCGGTGAGGTCCTTGACCTGGGCGGGCACGATCACCACGTCGTGCCCGCCCGCCTCGCTCAGCGCCCCGGCCAGCGCGTCGAGCGCCAGCCCCGGCGGCGCCTCGATGACGAACTCGTCCAGCGCGTCACACCCGGCGGGCGTGATGGCGCTGCTGCCGGTCGGCGCGATGTGCAGCGCCAGGATGTTGCAGCCCAGCCGCCCGAACGCGCCCGCCACGGTGGCGAGCCGGCCGGGCCGCTCCACCACCCGCATGCGGATGCGCCACAACACCATCGGCGAGCCCGCGCCGCCCTCCACGGGCAGCGGGGCCGCCTTCCGTACGGGCCGGCGGCCCAGCCGCCTGTGCAGCGCCGCTCCGGCGATCAGCGCCACTCCGAGCCCGACCAGCACGACAGGGCCGGGCTCCTGGTGGCCGAGCAGGGTCGCGAGCAGGTGCGCCAGGCCGACCGCGAGGAAGAGCGCGGCCAGCTCGGCGACCTCCCGCCGCCAGGAGCGCCGGTTTCCGTCCAACACCTTGGGTGCATCGCTCATGCCGCCCAGTGTGTCCGCGGCTTGTTACCCGATCACGAACGGCGCGGTTGCGGCGGCATTAAACCGCCTTCACCGCATGACCCTTACGTGACCCGGCTTCAGACCTTCTCGACCTCGATGACGAGCGCGGTGGTCGGCCGCAGCGCCGGGGCGGGCAGCCCCAGCTCACCCAGGACCGCGCCGCTCAGCCGCACCGGACCGGCCATCCACCGCGGTGTCGACCACTGCGGCATGTTCGACGCGGGGGTCTTGGGCACGGCGACGCGCACCTCGTACGTGCTCGCCGGGTCGAGCCCGGGCAGGCGCAGCGGCGCGGGGCCGATGGACACCCTCGAGCTGAGCTGGGCATAGGCGAACACGCCGCGCTCGGGCAGCACCACGCCGTGCAGCAGCGCCGTCGGGTCGGGATGGTCGGCCCGCACCACCCGGCCCGCGTGCAGCACCGGCCGCAGCCGCTTGTGCAGCGCGATCCACTCGGCCAGCTCCTCCAGCTCGGCCTCGCTCGCCGAGGTCAGGTCCCACTCCACGCCCATGTGCCCGAACAGCGCGGTCGCGGCGCGGAAGGCCAGCGGCAGCGAGCGCCCCGTGACGTGGTCGTGCGGGGCGCCGACGTGGCTGCCCATCCGCTCCGGCGGCACGAGCAGGCCCGTCCAGCGCTGGATCGACTGCCGGTCGAGCGCGTCGTTGGAGTCGGACGTCCACACCCGGTCGGTACGCGCCAGGACGCCGTAGTCGATGCGCGCGCCGCCCGACGAGCACGACTCGATCTCCAGCCGGGGGTGGCGGGCCCGCAGCTCGTCCAGCAGCCGGTACGTGGCCAGGGTCTGCGCGTGCACCCCGGGCACGCCGTCGTGGACGGGCTCGGCGATGTCGCGGTTGTGGTCCCACTTGATGTAGTCGAGCTCGTACTCGCTGACCAGGCTGTCCAGGCGCTCCAGCAGGTAGTCGTACGCCTCGGGCCTGGCCAGGTCGAGCACCTGCTGGTGGCGCTGCGGCGGCGGCATGCGCTCGGCCTGGCCGAGGACCCAGTCGGGGTGCGCGCGCAGCAGGTCGGAGTCCGGGTTGACCATCTCGGGCTCGAACCAGAGCCCGAACTGCATGCCGAGCTCGCGCACGTGCTTGGCCAGCGGGTGCAGGCCGTTCGGCCACACGCCCTCGTCGACGTACCAGTCGCCGAGCCCGGCCCGGTCGTCGCGGCGGTGGCGGAACCAGCCGTCGTCGAGCACGAACCGCTCGATGCCGGCCGCCGCGGCCTTGTCGGCCAGCTCCAGCAGCCGGTCGAGGCCGTGGTCGAAGTAGGTGGCCTCCCAGTTGTTCAGCGTGACGGGCCGGACCGGCAGCGGCCGTGCGGCGCGCAGGTGGTCGTGCAGGCGGGCGCTCGCCTCGTCCAGGCCGCTGCCCGACCAGGTGAAGTACACCAGCGGCGTGCGGTAGCTCTCCCCCTCGGCCAGGACGATCTCGCCGGGCTCGAGCAGCTCGCCCGCCGCCAGCAGCGCCGGCCCCTCGGGCAGCCGCTCGGCGTAGTGGACGTGGTTGCCGCTCCAGCCCGCGTGCACCGCCCACACCTCGCCGCCCCTGAACCCGAACCCCTCGGTCCCGGCCACCAGCAGCCCCGTGCCGTCGTGCCCGGTCCGGCCGCGGCGGTTCTCCCTGGACCACACGCCCTGGCCGAACGCCGTGCGCTGCGGCACCTTCTCCAGCGCCCACCGCCCGGTGAAGTCCAGCAGCTCGCCGGCGCGCGCCGGCACCGGCAGGGCACAGGTCAACCCCTCCAGCCGGTACGGCGAGGCGGCGGTGTTCGTGACCGTGTGCCGCATCGTCACCAGGCCGCGGGCGTCCATGGCCAGCTCGCTCACCAGCTCCAGACCCGCCCTGGCGTCGGAGACCACGACGGTCACCGTGCCGCCCCGCCCGGGGGCGGCGTCCACGTCGAGCCGGTCCAGCGTCCAGCGCACCGGCCAGTGCTCGCCCGCCCGGCCGCCCGACAGGCCCGGCCGGCCGAACCAGCTGTCCGCCTGGGCGGGCAGCAGCGGCTGCGCGGGGGTCAAGGACGCCAGTGCGGGCAGCAGGTCGGACCCGTCGGCGGGCCCGAGGTCGGCGCCGAAGTGGCGCACCATCGGCAGCCCGGGTCCGTCGAGGACGAGGGCAGTACCTGCGGCGGACAAGATGAGGGGTGTCAAGTCGAGCTCCTCAGTCAGCAGACGCTGGTCGATACCACGCGAACCTATCGGAACGAGGCACTCGGCTGATCACCGGGAGGCCCCCTCAGGGGGAGCCGCCCATGACCCGTCTCAGCTGGGCTGGAGCACGATGTGGAGGTCCTCCTGGGTGGGCGGCCGGGTCCAGGTGAGACCAGGATCGCCGGCTTCGATCAGGCGCTGTGCCGCATCGCGCAGCAACTCCTCCGCCGGGGCGTCCGGCTGCCCGTCTCGGGCCTCGCGGTAGAGCTCCAGCATTCTGGCCAGGTCCAGCATCATCGTGTTGGAGTCGCGCACGGCCACCTGCAACGCTCCAACAGTCACGTCGGCGGACGCGGAGCACCCGCCGGCCACGGCCTTCTGCGCCGCCTCGGCGAAGCCCAGGCGGTCCATGCCGTCCACCTCGCCCTCCAGCCAGTCGGCGCGCAGGTGCAGCACTCCCGGCCGTTCCACCGCCGCGAGCTGCGCGACCAGGGCCGCGACCGCCCCCTGCGGATCGTGCAGCGCGGCGTCCCCCCTGGCCGCGAAGGCGTCGGCGAGCAGGTGCAGGGAGATCAGCCGGGGCGGCTCGTACGTCGTGAGCACCCCGCGCCATACCTGCGCCCGCAGCGGGTAGGCCCGCAGGCCCTCCATGAACGCGGGCTCGGTCTCGGGCGCGAGCCCGAGATCCACGTCCACCTCGAACGGGTCTCCGGCCCCGCCGGCGACCTGGTCACGACGGAGCCACCAGACCACCGCGCCCACGACGGCGGCCGCTAAGACTGCGACGGCGATCCACACGATGTCGTCTGCTTTCCCCTCGTAGCTGACAGCGGTAGCAGCGTAGTGTCACTGACCACGATTCAGTGCCATTTATCGGGATACGGACCGCCGCATCACGCACAGCTCCATGGGCTGACAGAATTGGAAATATGACAGACGGCATCCTGACGGCGGATCAGATCCTCACGGCGGCTCAAGACGTCCTGCGCCGCTACGGGCCCGCCAAGGCGACGGTCGTCGACGTCGCTCGGGCGCTCGGCGTCAGCCACGGCAGCGTCTACCGGCACTTCCCGAGCAAGGCGGCCCTGCGCGAGGCCGTCACCCAGCGCTGGCTGGACGAGTCGCACGCCGAGCTGGGCGTCGTCCTGGCCTCCGACGCGCCGGCCCCCGTGCGGCTGCGCGAATGGCTGAGCGCCCTGTTCCGCGCCAAGCGCAAGAAGGCGCTCGACGACCCCGAGCTGTTCGCCACGTACACGGTGCTGGTGAGCGAGTCCAGCGAGGTCATCGACCGGCACCTCGCCGACCTGGTCGGCCAGGTCCGGCAGATCATCGAGGCCGGCGTCGCGCGAGGCGAGTTCGCGGCCCCCGACCCGGCCGCGGCGGCCCGTGCCGTGTTCTACGCCTCCGTCCGGTTCCACAACCCGGCGCACGCCGCCCACTGGAGCCTGCCGGACATCGAGGACGACTTCGCCGCGCTGTGCGATCTCCTCCTTCGCGGGCTGGAGCCCCGCTGACGGGTGTCATGTTTTTCCCTCTGGGTAAGCGGAACCGGTCCTCGCGGATCCGTCCTGTCCCCCGGAACCACGGTTCACGCCTGACCAGGCATGTACACTCTGAGTCAAACACCGTCGCACTACGTGACGCGCCATGACTCTGGTGCCCAAGGCAGGGACCGGCCCGCGCAACCGGCAGGAGGTTCCGGCCCTGACAAGCGCGGAGCCGACATGCAGCCACTGCACCTGACCACCAGCCACCGCGACGAGACCCTGACCGTCAGCGTGTCCGGAGACCTCGACATCGCCACCACCGAGCAGCTTCGCGGTTACCTGTTCGGCCTGCTGCGGGAGGCGGGGAGCGCCCCGCGCAGGCGGGCCACGCTCCTCCTCGAGGTGAGCGGGCTCACCTTCATCGACGCGGCCGGGCTCGGCATCCTCGTCTCGGTCCGCAACCACGCCCTGCGCCTGCACACCGCGATGCGCCTCACCGGCGTCCCGCCGACGATGCGGCGGCTGCTGCGGATCACCGGCCTGGAGGGCCACCTCACCTGATCGGCCGCCCTGTAGGTTGGCAGAGTGATTCAGGTTCCCGATCAGATACCCCTGAAGCTGGAGGACGGGTTCGAGCGCGTCGGGCGGGAGTTCGGCCTCCCGGACGACTTCCCCGGTGCCGTGCTCGACGAGGCCGCATGGGTGGCGCGAGTGCCCCGGCTCGACGCCGAGGACCTGTCCGAGGTGCCGTTCGTCACCATCGACCCGCCCGGCTCGATGGACCTCGACCAGGCCCTCCACCTGGAGCGGGTGCGCGGCGGCTACCGCGTCTGGTACGCGATCGCGGACGTCGGCGCGTTCGTGCGCCCCGGCGGCGTCATCGACACCGAGGCGCGCGCCAGGGGCGAGACCGTCTACCTGCCCGCGGGCAAGGTGCCGCTGCACCCCGGGGTCCTGTCGGAGGACGCGGCCAGCCTGCTGCCCGGCGCGCTGCGCCCGGCCGCGGTGTGGCGGATCGACCTCGACGCCGACGGCCGCACGGTCGGCGCCGACGTGCAGCGCGCGCTCGTACGCAGCCGTGAGCGCCTGGACTACGCCTACGTGCAGGCGGCGGTCGACACGGGCACGGCCGATGGCGTGCTGGGGCTGCTGGCCGAGATCGGCCGCCTCCGGCTGGCGCTCGAGCGTGAGCGCGGCGGCGTCACCCTGCCCACGCCCGAGCAGGAGGTCGTCCCCGGCGACGACGGCGCCTACCGGCTGGAGTTCCGGCTGCCACTGCCCGCCGAGGCGTGGAACGCGCAGATCTCGCTGCTGACCGGCATGGCCGCGGCCGCGATGATGCTGGACGCCGAGATCGGCATCCTTCGCGTGCTGCCCCAGCCGCACGCCGACGACCTGGCGAAGGTCCGCAGGGTTGCCCAGGCGCTGGACGTCCCGTGGCCCGACGGGGCCTCCTACGGCGCCGTGGTGCACGACCTGGACCCGAAGAACGCGCAGCAGGCGGCGTTCCTGCACGAGTCCAAGGTGCTGCTGCGCGGCGCGGGCTACGTGGCCTTCGACGGCGCTCCGCCCAAGCTGGCCGAGCACGCGGCGGTGGCGGCGCCGTACACGCACGTCACGGCGCCGCTGCGCCGCCTGGCCGACCGCTACGCGACGGAGGTGTGCCTGGCCGTGGCGGCCGGCGAGCCGGTCCCGTCCGACATCAGGGCCGCGCTTGCGAGCCTGCCCGGCATCATGACCTCGACCGGGCGGCGGGCGGGGGCGGTGGAGCGCGCGTGCGTGGACCTGGTGGAGGCGTTCCTGCTGCGGGAGCGGATCGGGCAGGCGTTCGAGGCGGTGGTGATCGACGTGGACGAGCGGCGCGGCGGCGGCCAGGTGCAGCTCGCCGACCCGGCCGTGATCGCCCGCTGCGAGGGCCCGCTCCCCCTGGGCGAGCGGGTCACGGTACGCCTGACGCAGGCCGACCCGGCGACCCGCGAGGTCCGCTTCACGCTGGCGACCTGACCCGTGGGAAGCCGCGCACGGACGCTCCGCGCGCGGCTCCCGACTTGGCATCACCTCTTCAGCGGGGTCCATCCCGCGCCCACGCCCATCAGGTGGAGCGCGACGCAGAGCAGCCCGGCGGTGCCGAGCGTGGTGGCCGTGATCACGCTGCCGACGGCGAGGCCGGCGATCTCGAAGATGAGCGCGAGCACGAACAGTACGGCGGCGACGAGGGCGAACATGGCTACCTCCAACGGCCGGCCCGGACAGCGCGCATCCGAGGGGACTGGCCTCGGCGGGTGCGTCCGAGGATGTCTCTGACATGGAGATTTCCAGCGCCAACGCCCGAAAAACTGCCCCGAAGGTGACGATGTGTGAGCGCCTGACAACACCACCTTGACCGACCGGTCAGTGGCCAGGGCACGGCGGGCCGTCACGGTAAAGAATGGCCCGCGCCTCAGGTCACGCCCGCCACTGCCGGACGGCGCCATGCTCTACCCGCGCATCACTTGACGGGGCGGCTCGGAGACCTGAACGGTGTGAACGGTTCGGCGCCGCCTTTTTCACCGGCATTCGCGGCGGGCAGCGGACCGGGCGGCACGCTTTACCCGGGAGCCGCCGCCGGCCGGAAAGCTCCGTCACGGGCGGGGCGGACGGCAAAAAGCCGCACCGCCGCCCTGGAAATTCCTTTAGCGATGATGACGGCGCATGTCAGCGATGTAGCGCACCGTGACCGAGGGCCTTCCGGCCATTCTTGTAACGCGCTTCAGAGCAATTTCTGGCTGCCGCGAGTTTTGCCTCCGCCGGATGACGTGGCCCGCGCCCTCGACCTAGCTTGAAAGGTGATCCGAAGGCCGTATCGATCTCTCCAGGACCGATATGGCGCCAAGAGAGATCCGGGCACCGCCCGGAATTCCAACCCTCAAGAGGTGATCTCTCGTGATGAAGACTCGCAACCTTCTCGCCGCCTGCGCGATGGCGGCCACGGCCCTTGCTGCCCCTGTGGCGGCATCGGCTCAGTCCACCGTCACCGAGCCCACCGTCCAGAAGGGCACCACGCAGCTCAGCAAGCAGCAGCCGTGCCGCAACGCCAGGAACCGCGCTAGGTGCATCCGCCGCTTCGGCGGAGGCGGAGGCGGCGGCGGAGGCGGCGGAGGCGGCGGCGGAGGCGGCGGAGGCGGCGGCGGAGGCGGTGGTGGCGGCGGCGGTCGTCGTGACGGCGGAGGCGGCGGAGGCGGAGGCGGCGGCGGCATCCGTGACGGTGGCGGCGGCGGCGGTGGAGGCGGCGGCGCCATCGACGGAGGCGGTGGCGGCGGCGGAGGCGGCGGCGGAGGCGGCGGAGGCGGCGGTGGAGGTGGCTGATCCGTTGCCCGCACCGGTCCGAGCGCTCCGCCCATGCGGCACCTGAGCCGACGAACCCAGGTGTTCCTGGCCGGTCGCCCACACCGGAATAGCAGGAAATGAGGGCCGCACCGGGGTTCCGGTGCGGCCCTCCACAATGTGCCGGTGATGGAAGTGGTCAGGTGGCGCGGGACAGCGAGTGCGGGCGGTGGGCGCCGCGCTTCAGGCGGATGCGCTCCGGCGGCCGGGGCACGGGTGACAGCTCCACCACCCGCGCACCCTCCGGCAGGTGCCGCAGGTCGTGCGTGATCAGGAGCGTCGTCCGGCCGGCCATGAGCCGCAGCAGCGGCCGCATGACCTGCGTGGCCGTGGCCTCGTCCAGGCCGGTCATGGGCTCGTCGAGCACCAGCACCGGCGTGTCGCGCAGGATGGCCCTGGCGATCGCGATCCGCTGCCGCTGCCCGCCGGACAGGAGCCGGCCCCGCTGCCCCACCGGCGTGTCGTACCCCTGGGGCAGCGCCTTGACGAAGTCGTGCACGCCTGCCGCCCGCGCCGCCCCGACGATCTCGTCGAGCGAGGCGTCCGGGCGCCCGTAGGCGATGTTGTCGCGTACCGACCCCGAGAACAGCAGCGTCTCCTGGTGCAGGACCGTGATGTTCTCGCGCAGCGACTGCCGCGTCAGGCCCCGGATGTCGGCCCCGTCCAGCAGGATGCGGCCCGCATCCGGGTCGTAGAACCGCAGCAGCAGCTTGACCAGCGTGGACTTGCCGGCCCCGCTGGGCCCGGCCACGACGACGACCTCTCCGGGCGAGGCGGTGAACGACAGCTCCCGCAGCACCTGCCGCCCCCTCCTCGGGTAGGCGAACCCGACCCGGTCGAACTCGACCAGGCCGCGGCTCCTGCCCGCGGGCACGGCGCCGGCGGCGTCGGTGACCGCGGGCTCCACCCGCAGGATCTCGATGACCCGGTCGGCCCCGGCGGCCGCCTCGGACACCGTCAGCGCCAGCTCGCCCAGCGCCTGCACCGCCGGGTACAGCAGGGCCAGGTACGCGGCGAAGGCGAGCAGGCCGCCCAGCGTCAACCGGCCGGCGGCGATCTCCCACGCGCCGAACCCGAGGATGACGATCAGGCAGACGGTCTCGATGATCTGGACGGCGGGGCCGTACAGGCTGGACAGCCAGGCCTGGGCCATGTTGGCGCGCAGCCACGTGCGGCCCTCGCCGTGCAGGCGCCGCGACTCGGCCCGCTGCCGGTTGTACGCCTGCACGAGTGGCTGGTTGGCCAGCCCTTCCTCCAGGACGCTGTTCATGGCGCCATTGCTGGCGCGCTCCTGCGCCGCGGCGGTCCTGAACCTGGCCGCGAACGCCCTGGAGACGACCAGGAAGAGCGGGATCAGCGCCATCGTGACGAGCGCGAGGTCCCAGCGGATGAAGAACGCCGCCCCGGCGAAGAACACCACGCTGGCCGCGGTGGTGAGCGCCTTGACCAGCCCGGACCCGACGAGCTCCTCGATGGCCTCGATGTCGTCGGTCAGCCGTGCCATCAGGTCGCCGAGGCGCCGGCTCTCCGAGAAGTCCGGCGCGAGCGTCTGGACGTGCGCGTACACCCGGTCGCGCAGGGCCAGCAGGAACCGCTCCGCGCCCAGCGCCGTGGCGTACGCCGCCACGAACGACGTCACCCCGGCGACCGCGGCCAGCCCCAGCCAGGCCAGCGCCGGAACCCAGAACTCGGCCAGCCGCCGGGTGGCGAGCACCTCGTCGGTGATGTGGCCGAACAGGCGGATCGCGGCGACCTCGCAGAGCGCGGCCAGGACGGCGAAGCCGACCCCGGCCGCGAACAGCCGCCGCAACCCGCGGGTGTCCGGCCAGAACTCGCGGAAAGTGCGGCGAAGGGAAATCGCCGGTGCGAGTTCGCGGCCGGAGACAGTCAATGAGAGCCGACGGCTGTGCCGCCGGCTCTCAAGGGTGTTGTCAGACACCCTCACCTAGCACCCCCACCACCGTCGACGGCAGCACCCGTCCCACCACCTACGGCGACAGCAACGCCTGCGGCGGTGACAGCCCCAACCCTGCTGGAAGTCGATGCGTGCGAGCTGAGTGCCGGCCATGATTCCTCCCCCGTTTGGCGACTTGCACAAATCGCACGTTATCACCAGATTTGCGATAAAGCAGTTGAATTCGATAATTCCAAAGAGATTTGACCAGTAAAACCAGCGGGCAACGGCCATTCAGCGTGCCCGTTAAATCGCTTGTAAAAGAACACAACCGCCAAGCGGAGTCACAGGAATGCCAAAGATGCTTCTCAGAGCTGGTTCCAAGGTGCAGGTCACCCGATACTTTGGTCCGATGGCTGGGACGGCCGCAGCCGGGATCATCGACGTATGGCATTCATCGGCGTTCTCCTCATGATCCAGGGCTTCGGCGGCCTCATCGCCGAGCACGTCTTCGGCCAGAGCTTCGGCCTGCTGCATCGCTGGCTCGACGGCACCGCGCTGACCGTCGTGAGCGCGGTGACGGGCGTCGCGGGCCTGGCCCTGACGATCTACGGCGTGCGCAAGGAGGAGTCGTAGCGACGCCGGAGGCCTTCAGAGAGGCCCAGGGGCTCTCAGAGAGGCTGTGGGTCTACGGGGCGGCTGGAGGCCGCCCGCCGGACGGGCGGCGCCTCCAGCCGCGCGCTCAGGTGAGCGAGGAGTAGGCCACCACGCCGCGCCGCATCCCGTCGATCGCCTTGCCCGCCGTCTGCTTGATCTTGCTGCCTGCCGGTGCCGCGTCGCCGAGCTGGCTGAGCAGGTCCATGAGCTGCTTGATCCACCGCACGAAGTCGCCGGCCGCCAGCTCGTTGCCGTTGACGCCGTCCCTGAGCACCGCGTCGAGGGTGTGCCCCTTCGTCCACCGGAAGGCCGCCCAGGCGAAGGCCATGTCGGGCTCCCTGATCGTGGAGAGCCCGTGGTCGGACTCGATGCCCTCCAGCTCCCCCCACAGCCGGACCATCGCCGACAGCGCCTCCTGGGTGCGCCCGGCGGGGACCTTGGGACGGCGCGCGTCGTCGGACGCCCGCGACTCGAACACCAGCGCCGACACGCACGCCGCCAGCTCGGCCGGGTCGAGCTCCTCCCACAGGCCCTGGCGCAGGCACTCCGCGGTCAGCAGGTCGAGCTCGGTGTAGATGCGGCCCAGGCGGCGGCCCTCGTCGGTGACGGCCTCACCCTGGAGGTAGCCCAGCTGCTCCAGCACCGAGCAGATGCGGTCGAACGTACGCGAGATGACATGCGAGCGGCCCTCGACGCGACGGCGCAGCCCCTCGGTCTCACGCAGCAGCTTGTAGTAGCGCTCGGCCCAGCGGGCGTGGTCCTCGCGCTCGTCGCAGCCGTGGCACGGGTGCTGGCGGATGCGCCGGCGCAGCTCGTTGACCTCCTCGTCCTCCACCGTGTGGTCGCGCGCCCTGACCGGCTTGCCCAGGTCGCGATCGCCGATCTTGGCGAGCAGCGTGGAGACGAGGTTGGCGCGCTCCTTGGGCGAGCGGCCGTTGAAGTTCTTCGGGATGCGCAGCTTCTCGAGGGGCTCGACCGGGACGGGGAAGTCGGCGGGGTCGAGCTTCTTCACCTGCTTGCCGATGGTCAGCACGAGCGGGCTCGGCCCGGTGTCGCCGCCACGGCCGCGCGGGTTGCGGCCGGGATCGAGCACGATCGCCAGCCCCGCCCTGCGCCCGCCGGGCACCCGGATGACGTCGCCCGGCTCCAGCGCCTCCAGCGACCGCACGGCGGCGGCCCGGCGCGCCGCGCCGCGCTGCTTGGCCAGCTCGGCCTCCCGGTCGGTGAGCCTGCGGCGCAGCGCCGCGTACTCGGGGAAGTCGCCCAGGTGGCACGTCATCGCCTCCTGGTAGCCCTCCAGGGCCTCCTCGTGCTTGCGCAGCTGCTTGGCCAGCCCCACGACCGCCCGGTCGGCCTGGAACTGCGCGAACGACTCCTCCAGCAGCGTCCTGGCACGCTCCCTGCCGAACTGGCCGACGAGGTTGACCGCCATGTTGTAGGAGGGCTGGAAGCTGGAGCGCAGCGGGTACGTACGGGTGCCGGCCAGGCCCGCCACCGACAGCGGATCCATGCCCGGCTGCCACAGCACCACCGCGTGGCCCTCGACGTCGATGCCCCGCCGCCCGGCCCGCCCGGTGAGCTGGGTGTACTCGCCGGGCGTCAGGTCGGCGTGGGTCTCGCCGTTCCACTTGTCGAGCTTCTCGATCACCACGCTGCGGGCCGGCATGTTGATGCCCAGGGCGAGCGTCTCGGTGGCGAACACGGCCTTGACCAGCCCGCGCGTGAACAGCTCCTCCACGACCTCCTTGAAGGCCGGCAGCATGCCCGCGTGGTGCGCGGCCAGCCCGCGCTCCAGGCAGTCACGCCACTCCAGGTAGCCCAGGACGGCCAGGTCCTCGTCGGGCAGGTGGGCGGTGCGCTCGTCCACGAGCTGCCTGATCTCGTGCTGCTCGCGGTCGGTGGTGAGCCGGATCCCGGCGTACAGGCACTGCTGGACGGCGGCGTCGCACCCGGCGCGGGAGAAGATGAACGTGATCGCCGGCAGCAGCCCCTCGGCGTCGAGCTTCTCGATCACCTGCACCCGGTCCGGCGGGCGCGAGCGCTGCGGCCGGCCGTAGCCGCGCCTGCCCCGCCCCGCCATGAGCCGCTCGGCGTCGCGCGTCACCCGCATCAGCGTGGGGTTGATGCGCAGCGTCAGGTCGTCGTTCATGAACATGTCGTAGAGGCGGTTGCCGACCATCATGTGCTGCCACAGCGGCACCGGACGGTGCTCGTCGACGATCACCGTGGTGTCGCCGCGCACCTCGCCCATCCACTCGCCGAACTCCTCGGCGTTGCTCACGGTCGCCGACAGCGCGACCAGCCGCACCGACGCGGGCAGGTGGATGATCACCTCTTCCCAGACCGCGCCGCGGAACCGGTCGGCCAGGTAGTGGACCTCGTCCATCACCACGAACCCGAGCCCGGCCAGCGTCGCCGACCCGGCGTAGAGCATGTTGCGCAGCACCTCGGTGGTCATGACCACGATGGGGGCCTCGCCGTTGACGCTGTTGTCGCCGGTCAGCAGGCCGACCTTGGCGGTGCCGTAGCGCTTGACCAGGTCGTTGTACTTCTGGTTGGACAGCGCCTTGATGGGGGTGGTGTAGAAGCATTTGCGGCCCTGCTCCAGGGCCAGGTGAACGGCGAACTCGCCGACGACCGTCTTGCCCGACCCCGTGGGCGCCGCCACGAGGACCCCGTCATCGGCCTCCAGTGCCCGGCAGGCGTCCAGCTGGAAGTCGTCCAGCTCGAAGTCGTAGAGACCTCGGAACGATCTCAGCGCGGCCCCGTCGTCCCCGTGTCTCTGACGGAAGGCCGCATAGCGTTCCGCTGGCGTTGTCATACCCGCCAGCCTACCGAAATCGCCATTCCGGTCGGTCCCGCCGTACTCCCCAAGGTCATCCGGCTCCGGCCGGGCGCCTTTACAATGTAGATCTCAGACGATCACCCGCAGCGCCCCGGGGCGTACCTCGCAGTGCACCGGCGCGGGTCCCACGCGTTCACCGTCGGCATAGGCGACCACGTCGGGAGCCTCCAGCCGCACGCTGCGCACGCGCCGCACCGACACCGCCGGATGCCCCACGTGCGTCCCCCGGTACACGCTCGGGAACACCCGCAGGAACTCGGCCTTCGAGACGGCGTCCAGCATCATCACGTCCAGCAGCCCGTCGTCCGGCCGCGCGTCCGGGCACACCCGCATCCCCGCCCCGTAGGAGCGCGTGTTGCCCACGGCGACCAGCATGACCTCCCGCTCGACGACCTCGTCCTCGTCCAGGGTCACCCGGAACGGGATCGGCCGGAAGGAGCGCAGCTCCTGCGCCGTGGCCAGCACGTACCGCCCCATGCCGGGCGGCCAGGTCAGGCGGTTGGCCCGCTCGTTCACGCGGGAGTCGAAGCCGCAGCACATCACGCCCGCGAACAGCTCGTCGGCCGATCCGGCGACGATCCGGGCGGCGTCGAAGAGGCGCGACCTCATGCGCAGCACCGTGCGGGCGGCGGCCACGGGGTCCTTGCAGGGCAGCCCGAGCGCGGCCGCGATGTCGTTGCCGGTGCCCGCCGGGATGATGCCGAGCGGCACGCCGGTGCCGGCCACGGCCTGGACGGCCAGGTGGACCAGCCCATCGCCGCCGAAGGCCACGAGCGCGTCGGGGCGCTCGGCCACCGCGGTGCAGGCGCGTTCGAGCGCGTCCGCGGCGTCGTCGCCGACGATCACCGACAGCTCGGCCCCTCCGGCACGCAGCCGGCGCGCCACGGGCTCCAGCAGGCGCACCGTGCGGCCGCCACGGGCGGCGGGGTTGACGAGCAGGGCGAGGTGAGGGGACACGCCCGGAACTTATCGCCTATCGCGCCGAACCGGAATCCTCCCCGGACCGCTCGTCGTCGCGCGGGGCGGCCTCCTCAACCAGCGGGTCCTCGACAAGCGGCGAGGCCTCGTCGTCGGACAGGTGGGAGAAGTCCTCGGTGGCGGGCATGCGCTTCTCGCGCATGTACATGAAGAACTCGGCCAGGAAGTAGAGCACCACCATGGGTGCGGCCAGCGCCATCATCGTCAGCGGATCGCCGCCGGGCGTGATGACCGCGCCGAAGACGAACATGGCGAAGACCACCCAGCGGCGGTTCTTCTTGACCGTGGCGTGGGAGAGCACGCCGATGATGTTGAGGAAGACCAGCAGCAGCGGCAGCTCGAACGAGACGCCGAAGATCACGATCATGATGAGTACGTAGTTGACGTACTCGTCGATCTGGATGACAGGCAAGGTGTCGCTCGGCGCGAACCCGAGCAGGATGGCCAGGCTGGTGTCCATGATCATGTACGCCAGCACGGCGCCGATCGCGAACAGCGGGACGGCCAGCCCGAGGAAGGCGATCGAGTAACGCTTCTCGTTACGGTAGAGGGCCGGCGTGACGAAGGCCCAGATCTGGTAGAGCCAGACGGGTGAGGACACGAGGACGCCGACCACCGCGGAGATCTTCAGGGTCAGGAAGAACGACTGGAAGATGCCGCCGTAGGTCAGCGTGCACTGGCCTGGGCGTAGCTGCTGGGCCTGCGGCGTCTCGCAGAACGGCTCCTTGATGAACGCCCAGACCGGATCGAAGAAGATCCACCCGATGATGATGCCCACGACGACGGCGACAGCCGCGATGAGCAGCCGGTTGCGCAGCTCGCG
Source organism: Nonomuraea sp. NPDC050786 (assembly GCF_040654115.1). Taxonomy (NCBI): domain Bacteria; kingdom Bacillati; phylum Actinomycetota; class Actinomycetes; order Streptosporangiales; family Streptosporangiaceae; genus Nonomuraea; species Nonomuraea sp. NPDC050786. The sequence continues at coordinate 59,571 of NZ_JBFAHJ010000022.1, read as the reverse complement.
CAGGTGCTCCATGAGGGGCATGCGGCCCTCGGGGTCAGGCGCGGGCTGGCTTGACCGTTTGAGCAGCGCCATCTATCAGTCCAGGTGACGAGGAGGGATGGGAGGGTCAGGCGTGCTTGTCCGCCTGGGCGGCGCTGGCGCGCAGCTTGGCGGCCTGCTCCTCCAGCTGCCGGGCCTGCTCCTCGACGGAAAGGGCCGGCGGGGCCTGGATCGGCGCGGGCTGCGGCTGGGCGGGCTGCGGCTGAGCGGGAGCCTGTGCCTGGGCCTGGACGGTGTGGGTGTCGTCGTCGTCCTCGCGCAGCTTGGCCGTCTCGGACTTGAAGATGCGCAGCGACCTGCCGACGCCGCGGGCCATCTCGGGCAGCTTCTTGGCACCGAACAGCAACACGAGCACCAGCGCGATGATCAGAAGTTCGGGAACTCCGAGATTCGACATGAAACGCCCTTTTCTAGCGAGTGCCTGTTTCAGCCACGATCGTACGCTGCCTGGGGCGTGGTCTCATCCCCTCGGCCCGTCAATCTGGCCCGCCTCGGCTCCAGCTGGGCCGTCGCCTCGGCGATTTCCCTTTTCAGGGTACGTGCCGCCACGGCGACCCGGGCACCCGCGACCCCGAGCACGGCCAGCCCGCACCCGCACAGCCCGATCGCCACGTAGATCCACGTCATGACTGGTGAGCGTACAGGGCCAGGGCGCGCTCGGCCTCCTGCCGTACGGTCTCGGCCATCTCGGGCGGCGAGACGACCCGGCCGGTGTCGCCCAGGCGCAGCGCCAGCTTGAGTATCCAGTCCTCGTCGCGGGCCCGCAGCGCCACCCGCAGCCGCCCCTCGCCCAGCTCGGTGACCTGCTCGCACGGGTAGTACTCGGCCACCCACCGCCCGGCGGCGCTGAGCTCCAGCTCGACCAGCTCGTCGGTCGGCGACGGCCGGAAGACGCCCCGGGTGACGTCGATGGGCTCGGCCTCCTCCGGCGGGTCGGCGGGCACGTCGAGCACGTCCACGCCGAGCATCCGGTCGAGCCTGAACAGCCGCATCGCCTCGGCGCGGTAGCACCATCCCTCGAGGTAGGTCCGGCCGTCCACGACCACGATCCGCATGGGGTCGACCTCGCGCGGCGTCACCTCGTCGCGCCCGGGCACGTAGTAGCGCAGCGACAGCCGCCGTCCGCTGGTGAGCCCTTCGCGCACGCGCGGCAGCGCGTCGGGGGCGGCGTCCACGTCGACCGCGAGCTGGCTGCTGACGGTGGCGGCGCCCTCGCCCGCGGCCCGCTCGAGCTTGGCCGTCACCCGGGGCAGCGCGTCACCGGGCACCTCGGCCAGCTCGGGGGTGGCGGCGAGCATACGCAGGGCGACCAGCAGCGCGCTGGCCTCGTCGATGCCGAGCCGCAGCGGCCTGGCGATGGTGTCGGCGTTGTCGATGACGATCTCGCCGCCGTCCCAGGAGACGTCGATGAGGTCCCCCGGGGTGTGGCCCGGCAGGCCGCACATCCACACGAGCTGCAGGTCGTCGATGAGCTGCTTCTCGCTCAGCCCGAACACCGCGGCCACCTCGTCGACCTGCGCCCCCGGGTGGGACATCAGGTACGGCACCAGCGCCAGCAACCTCGGCAGCCGGTCAGCAGAACCGCTCATGCCCCCTCCTTCGTCGGCCGCATGAGCGGGCCGCTGCTGCGTCCATTGGTTCGTTCGCTGCGCTCACTCACGAGGCGCCAGCCCCTTTCAGTCGGCGGATGACGGCCTCGCGGGCGTCCGGCGGCTCGACGACCTCCACGTCCGCGCCGAGGCTGGCCATCCAGCCGGCCAGGCGTTCGGGGTCGAAGAAGGGCAGCTCGGCCTCGTCCCAGCCACCGTCGGCCTCGCGCACGGCCGTGGCCAGCTGGCGCAGCCCTTCGCAGGTGCCACGGCGTACGCGGATGACGGCCACGCGCTCTTCCGGCGAGTCGTCGGGAAATCCGACCATACCCCGCAGGTCCACCCCTTCGGGCACCTCGAACGCCCCCGCCCTGCCCAGGACGGTGACCTCCCCCGTGATCCGGCTGAGCCGGAAGACGCGCGGCGCCTGCCTGCCGCGGTCGAACCCGGCGAGGTACCAGCGGCCGTTGCGGCTGACCACGCCCCACGGCTCCACGGTGCGGGCGCGCACGTTCTCGCTGCCGGCGCTGCGGTAGTCGAAGCGCACCGCGCGCCGGTCGCGCACCGCGTCCCAGAGCGCGGGGAAGGCCGGGTCACGGGTGTCGACCCGCAGCTCCAGCGCGCCGCCTCCGATGAAACCGCCCATGGACCCGCCGACGGGCTGGTCGGTGGCCACGCCGCCGGCACGCAGCTTCAGCAGCGCCCCGGAGGCGGCCTCGGCCAGGCTGGCCCGCTGCCACACCTGGGCGGCCAGGCCCAGCACGGCGGCCTCGTCGGGCTCCAGGGTGATCTCGGGCAGCTCGTACGACTGGCGCTCGATCCGGTAGCCCGGCTCGTCCTCCCAGGGGTCGCGCACCACGTCGATGGGGATGCCGATCTCGCGCAGCTCGTTCTTGTCGCGCTCGAACATGCGCTGGAACGCCTCGTCGCCGTCGCGGTCGTAGCCCGGCACCGCGTGGCGGATCTGCTCCGCCGACAGCGGCCGCCGGGTGGCGAGCAGGCAGATCACCAGATTGAGCAACCGTTCCGTCTTCCGGCGCGACATCTGCCTCACTCCTCCTGCATCGACGCTACCCTGCCCCCGTGATCAGATGGCGCAAGGGCGAGGTTGTACGGATCCGACGCGAGTGGCCGGGAGCGGTGGAGCTGGACGTCGCCGTCCCCGAAGGGGAGTGCCGGGCGCTGGCGTATCCGACGTTGGTCGGCCGCCCGGAACCCGGTGACGAAGTGCTGCTCAACACGACCGCGCTCGCGATGGGTCTCGGTACGGGAGGTTACGCCATGGTGGTGGCCGTCCCGAACCGTTTGCCGCAAGATCCTGCGGGTCCCGGGCACCTGGTGAAGGCGAGGTACACGCCGCTGCAGGCCACCGTGCTCGGCGCCGACGAGCAGGACTCCCCGCATCACGAGCGGTTGCGCGAGGCCGACTCGCTCGACGGCATGCCCGTCGTCGTGGCCGACCTGCACTCGGCGCTGCCGCCCATCCTGTGCGGCCTGTACGCGGAACGGCCCGGCACGCGGGTGGCGTACGTGATGCAGGACGGCGGGGCGCTGCCCGTGTGGTTCTCGATGGCCGCGGCCCGGCTGCGGGAGATCGGCTGGCTGGCGGGCGTGGTGACGGTCGGGCAGTCGTTCGGCGGGGACGTGGAGGCGGTCACCGTCCACACCGGGCTGCTGGCGGCCAGGCACGTGCTGGAGGCCGACGTGGCGGTCGTCGCGCAGGGCCCCGGCAACCTGGGCACGGGCACCCGGTGGGGCTTCTCGGGCGTCTCGGCCGGCGAGGCGGTGAACGCGGCGGGCGTGCTGCTCGGCCGGCCCGTGGCGGCGCTGCGCGTCAGCGAGGGTGACAAGCGCGAGCGCCACTACGGCGTCTCACACCACTCGCTGACCGCCTACGGCCGGGTCGCCCTCTCCCCCGCCGACGTGCCGGTGCCCGTGCTGCCCGGGGACTTCGGCGAGCGGGTCAGGGATCAGGCCGAACTTCTCGCCGTGCGGCACCGCCTGGTGCCGGTGGCGGTGGACGGCCTGCACGAGGCGCTGCGCGAGTCCCCGGTGCGGCTCTCGACGATGGGCAGGGGCCTGGAGGAGGACCTGGCCTACTTCGTGGCCTCGGCGGCGGCGGGCAGGCTGACGGCCTCGCTGCTGTCGTAGGAGTCCTTGAACGTGAACGCCTCGGGGCTGGGGCCTTCGGCCTTGAGGCGTTCCAGCCGCCGCATGCCCTCCGCCAGGGTCGGGATGTGGCCCTCGGGGATCCACCACATCACCATGTACGGTTCGGCCATGCGCAGGAACCACTCCCTGCGCCGGCGCAGCACGTCCAGGTGGGCGCTGCGGTAGACGTAGTTCCACAGCGTGTCCAGCGACTCCCACACCGAGAAGTTGATCAGCAGGTGGTCGCCGTACTCGTGGATGACAGTGGCGGTGGGGTCGTCGTCGCTCTCCTTGAGCCGCCACACGAACCCCGGCGACTCATCGGCGAGGGCGTTGATGGGCTCCAGGAGGGCGACGAACTCGGCGAGCTCGGGGCTGTCGGTGGGCGCGCGGAGGTGGGCGACGTTCATTTCGGCGAGATGCATGACGCTCAGCACACCATCAGCCGCCTTCTATGTCAATATCTGTTTGTTTTAGAGTGACGCAGCACTCCCCCGGCCGCGGATCCAGCGCCGCCCTGGCGGGGTCGTCGCCGAGCCCTTCCAGCAGGCCCTGGCACAGGGCCAGGTTCATGGAGCACACCAGCAGCGGCTGCTCCTCGGCCAGCACGTGGAACGGGCAGTTGCGCAGCCGCAGCGCGCCACCCTCCGCGTACGGCTCGTAGCCGCGCGCCTCGAGCACCTGCCCGACCGGCTCGCCCGCGTGCCTGCCGGCGATCCTGGCGCCCGCCTCGCGGGCGGCGTGCTCTGCCTGCTCCTCGGCGCCCAGGGCGTCCACGACGCCGGCCAGGACGGAGGCGAGCGCGGCGTAGTCGCGCGGCGGCAGGCTCACCGACCGCTCGCCCCTGGCCCTGCGGTAGACCTTGGCGGGCCGGCCGCTGCCCGGCCCCTTCTTCTCCTGCGCGCGAAAGCCGCTCTCGAGCAGGCCGGCCTCGACGAGCTTGTCGAGGTGGTGGCCCGCCAGGGTCCTGGACACGCCCGCGGCCTCCGCCGCCTCTCCCCTGCCGACGTCGCCGCCGCGGGCCGCGACGACCGCGTACAGGCTGCGGCGGACGGGGTCGTGCAGAAGGGACAGCGCATCGAGGTCGTCGCTACTCACAACGGGAGTCTATGAAAGCTTGCGCTCCAGGTGCTTGTAGGTGCACGCACGGCTGGGATCGATCAGAGCGCTGCCGTACTTCCGCCAGCAGGCGCCCTTCTTGACGACCCAGATCTCGATCCACTCGGGAGCGTGGTAGCGGCGGTGGACGGTCCTGGCGTTGCGCAGCAGCCGGGCGGCCACGACGCGTGCCTCGGCCTTGGAGGAGGCAGTGGCGTGCAGCCATGTCCGCCCGGCGTCCCCGCCGATGACGCAGGGCTTGACGCCTTTGCAGAAGGGTGGGTTCGCGGTGGCGGACGCCGCCGGCACCGGGGCGAGCAGCATGGCTAAGGCGGACGACATGACGAGGAATGCGCGGATCATGGCATCCATCGTGCCTCAGTACGCGGCCAGCACGTCCACGACGAAGACGAGCGTTTCCGAGCCCATGACGCCGTGGGCGGGGTCGCCGGCGGTGCCGTACCCGTAGGAGGGCGGCACGATCATCAGGACGCGGCTGCCGGCGGGCACGCCCACCAGGGCGCGGTCCCAAGCCTTGATCACGCTGCCGTCGCCGATCCTGAACGCCTTCGGCCGGCCGGTCGTCCAGGTCGTGTCGAAGACGCGGCGGCGGCTCCAGAGCGCGCCCGCGTACTGGGCGACGACGAGCTGTCCCGCCTGCGTCGCGCGCCCGCCGCCCCTGGCCAGCACCTTGACCGCGAACGCGGCGGGCGGCGCGGTGGCGGGTACCGACAGGGCGGGCCGGGCGCCGCCGGTGACGCGCACGCCGGCCAGCGTGCCGCCGCCCGCCTTGAGCGAGGCGCCCCTGGGGTGGGCGCCGAGGACGTCGACGACGTACAGCAGCTCCTGCCCCGCTCTCGCGCCGCCTGAGGGGGGCGGGACGGCGGCCACGACCCTGCTGCCGACCCGGTGGCCCAGCAGCGCCCCGCCGAGCCCCTCGCCCACCGGGAAGGCGGCGGGAGTGCCGCGGTCGAAGGTGGAGTCGACCAGGCGATTCTCCTTGCCGTCCCAGACGTGCGCGGTGTACTGGACGATCGCCACGTCGTCCGACGCGAGCGTCGGGCCCGCGCCGGTGGCCGGCTCGTCCACCTGGAGCCCGCCCGCGGGCCTGCCGCCGGTGAAGGCGATCGTCGGCCTGGCGCCGAACGGGCCCGCCACCGTCACGTCGAGGCCGCCCACCGTCACGTCGAGACCCGCCGCCAGGTCCGGGCCGGCCGCGCAGCCTGTCAGCAGCACCAGGACCGGCAGCAACGCGGCGGTACGGCGGCGGCGCATCGTTCCTCCCAGGCGGCCGGGGTGGCTGGCGATGCTACCGCCTTGCCGGAGGCCGCGTCAGCAGGCCGCGTCAGTAGGCGGCCAGGACGTCCACCACGAACACGAGGGTGCTCTTGCCGGGAATCCCCTGCTGGTCCTGGTCACCGTAGCCCAGGGCCGGCGGGATGCTCATCACGACCCGGCTGCCGACCGGCACCCCGGCCAGGCCCTGCTGCCAGCCCTGGATGACGTTCCCGAGCGGGAACTCGGCCGGCTGGCCGCGCTCCCAGCTGGAGTCGAACTGCTTGTCGGTGCCCCAGATCTTGCCGGTGTAGTTGACGGTGAGCGTCTGGCCCGGCTGCACCTTCGCGCCGGTGCCCTGGATCAGCGTCTTGACGACCAGCTTGTCCGAGGGCTTCTCCTTGGTCTTCGTGGAGAGCGTGGGAGGCTTCTCCCCGCCCGGGCTCTCCACCTTGACACCCTTGATGCTCTCGCCGGTCTCCTTGCCGGAGGCGGCCTTCAGCGGCGCGGGCGCGGTGCCGACGACGTCGAACACGAAGACCTTGGTCGCCTCGGCCGGCGCCGTCGCCTGCTGCTGCGGCGCGGCGTCGCTCGCCAGCACGGCCAGCAGCCGGCCGCCGTGCTTGACCTTGGTGAAGCCCTCCTGCAGCACCTGCGGAATCTGCTCGTTGACCGCGATCGTCTCAGGCCGCTTGGTGTCGTACGAGGAGCCCTGGACGGCGTTGCCCTTGCCGTCCCAGTTGTAGACGGTCAGGTTGACGATCACGCGGTCGCCCGACTTGATCCCGGCGCCGGCGCCCGGCTGGATCACCTCGTACGAGGACTTCGTGGCGGGCGTGCCGGAGGGGAAGGTCACCGTGGGCTTGCCGCCCACGTTCCCGGTGACCTTGACCCCCGACGCACCCGCAGCCGGCGTGCCCGACGCGCCGGTGCTCGCGCTGTCGTCGGATCCGCACGCGGCGGCGAACAAGATCAAAGGCACGGCGGCCAGTACGGCCAGAGCGCGGCGCATGGGTTTCCCTCGGGAAGACGGCAGATTCGCGTCACCCTATCCGACTTCCGGGTAGGCCCGAGGTAAACGCCGCCCTACATCCCTGCTATGAGCTTGTCCACCCGCTCGTCCACGCTGCGGAACGGGTCCTTGCACAGGACCGTGCGCTGCGCCTGGTCGTTCAGCTTGAGATGCACCCAGTCGACGGTGAAGTCGCGCCGCTTCTCCTGCGCCTTGCGGATGAACTCGCCGCGCAGCCGCGCCCTCGTGGTCTGCGGCGGCACCGACTTGGCCTCGAAGATCTTCAGGTCGGACGCCACCCGCTCCACCGAGCCGCGCTTCTGCAGCAGGTAGTACAGGCCCCGCTTGCGGTGCACGTCGTGGTAGGCCAGGTCGAGCTGGGCCACCCGCGGCGAGGAGAGCGGCAGGTCGTACTTCTTCCGGTAACGCTCGATGAGCTGGTATTTCGTCACCCAGTCGATCTCCCGCGAGACCAGGTCGAGGTTGCCGGTGTCGACCGCGTTCAGCGTCCGCTCCCACAGCTCCAGCACCCGGTGGGCGATGGCGTCGCCGCCGCGGCGGTCGACGAAGTCCTTCGCCTTGGACAGGTATTCCTGCTGGATCTCCAGGCTCGAGGCCTCGCGCCCGTTGGCCAGGCGCACCCTGCGCCGGCCCGTCATGTCGTGGGAGACCTCGCGGATGGCCCTGATCGGGTTCTCCAGCGACAGGTCGCGCATCACCGTGCCCGACTCGATCATGCGCAGCACCAGGTCGGTGGCGCCGACCTTGAGCAGCATGGTGGTCTCGCTCATGTTGGAGTCGCCCACGATGACGTGCAGGCGGCGGAACCGCTCGGCGTCGGCGTGCGGCTCGTCCCGCGTGTTGATGATCGGCCGGGAACGGGTGGTGGCGCTGGAGACGCCCTCCCAGATGTGCTCGGCCCGCTGCGAGACGCAGTAGACGGCGCCGCGCGGCGTCTGCAGGACCTTGCCGGCCCCGCACACGATCTGGCGCGTCACCAGGAACGGGATCAGCACGTCCGCCAGCCGCCCGAACTCCCCGTGCCTGCCGACCAGGTAGTTCTCGTGGCAGCCGTAGGAGTTTCCGGCCGAGTCCGTGTTGTTCTTGAACAGGTAGATGTCACCGGCGATGCCCTCTTCGCGCAGCCGTTTCTCGGCGTCGACCAGAAGGCCCTCGAGAATGCGCTCACCCGCCTTGTCGTGGGTGACCAGCTCGATGACGTTGTCACACTCGGGTGTTGCGTATTCAGGATGGCTGCCCACGTCGAGATAGAGACGTGCGCCGTTGCGGAGGAAGACGTTGCTCGATCGGCCCCAGGACACGACCCGCCGGAACAAGTAGCGCGCGACCTCGTCCGGCGACAGCCTGCGCTGCCCCCTGAACGTGCAGGTCACGCCGTACTCGTTCTCCAGCCCGAAGATGCGACGATCCATCACCTCACACTATGCCCATGGATCCATGAGCGGGAGGGATCTTCCCAGGTGTTTTCGCTTCGCGCCCCGTTCCCGCGCCCGCCCCCACGGGGCGCGGGTCGTCGCCGCCGGCGATCAGGGGGTATATATCTCCTGAACTTTGACGATTTTTCCCTTGTACACGGTGATGAGCGAGGGATGGCCGTGGGCGTGGTGCCGCTTGATCAGCACACTCCTGGAGCACCGCTTGTTGCCGAGGCCGGTCTTGCTGTCGACTGTCATCTGCCCCATCGACACCTTGCAGCCGTACGCGGACAGGAAGACCGCGTCCTTGGCGATGGGCGAGGCGTACGCCATGACGTCGCCCTCGGGCGGGCCCACGAAGAGACCCTCGGTCTCGGTGCCCTTCTTCCACTTGATCGGCTCGTACTCGGCCACATCGCCCCGGATGACGGTGATCCAGCCGCGCAGGATGCCGTTGTGGCGGGAGTGGATCCCCTTGGTGAAGTCGTGCTTCGGGTCCTTCTGGAAAGACGTACCGAAAATCTTGGGCGCCTTGTAGTCGGGGACCGCGGCCGCCGCCGTCGCGGCCTGGGCCGCCGCACCAGAGCTCAGCACCACGGCCACGGCGGCACCGGCCGCCAGGAGGGCACGCTTGGGAGTGTTCACGAATGCTGAGATCCTCGATCATTCTCCGAAGTTCTCCCAAACCATAGTGAAACAGCTCACACTTGCACCCCATCCATGGCGCCGCCCCCACCGCCCCGGCACAGAACCTCCAGGCGAGCGCCCGCACCCGGGCACCAACAGGCCGCCACGCACACCCGACGCCCACCACGCCACCGGGGCAGCCCTGTGGCGGGCCACGGACAACGCAAAGACCCGCTACATCTCACGTAGCGGGTCCGAAAACGCCGTCAGGGGCCGCCGTAACGGCCCCTGACGGGTGCGAACTGAGAGATAGCCTGACGCGGCTTACAGCGGCGAGGAGCCGTCGTCCACGTCGCCGTCAGGAGCCGTCGGAGGCGGCGTGTCCCCCGACGGAGCCGGAGCGGCGGGAGCCGGCGGGGTGGACGGAGCAGACGTCTGGGCCAGCAGCCGCTCCAGGCGCGCGCCCGTGAGACGGAGGAACTTGCGGTGCTCACGGTTGCGGTCGAGCACCGCCACCTCCAGCTGCGCCACCGGCGGCCGCTCGCCACCCGGCTCCGTGAGCGCCGTCAGCGCCACCTCCAGCGCGTCCGCCAGCGACATCGACTCGCGGTAACGCTCCTTGAGCCGCCCGGCCACCGCCTCGGCCTGGCCGCCCATGGCGGCGAAGCCGTGCTCGTCGAAGACCGACCCGTCGAAGGTGAGCCGGTAGATCGCGTCGCCGTCCTTGCTCTCGCCCACCTCGGCGACCACGACCTCCACCTCCAGCGACTTGATCGACTCGGTGAAGATGCGACCCAGGTTGGAGGCGTAAAGGTTGGCCAGGCCGCGGCCGGTCACGTCGGAGCGGTCGTAGGTGTAGCCGTTGATGTCGGCGTAGCGGATGCCGCCGAGCCGCAGCTCCTCGAACTCGTTGTAGCGGCCCACGGCCGCGAACCCGATGCGGTCGTAGATCTCGCTGATCTTGTGCAGCGCCCGGGACGGGTTGGGCGCGACGAACAGGATGCCGTCGACGTACTGGAGCACGACGACAGAACGGCCCCGCGCGATGCCCTTGCGCGCGTAGTCGGCCTTGTCCCGCATGATCTGCTCAGGGGACGCATATCCGAAAGGCATGGACACGTGGTGATCCCTTTCTAGCGCAGCGGGGCGATGGGGCCGTCGGGCGAGATCAGGCGGGCCTCGAGCATCTGCTCGACGTACGTGGAGACCTGCTCCTCCGTCAGCCTGCGGAAACCATCGGCGTCGATCACCGACACGATCGGCCAGATCTTCCTGGTGACGTCGGGCCCGCCGGTCGCCGAGTCGTCGTCGGCGGCGTCGTAGAGCGCCTGGATGAGCGTCATCGCCATGTCGTCGGCCGAGGCGCCGTCGCGGTAGAGCTTCTTCAGCGACCCGCGCGCGAAGATCGAGCCCGAGCCGATGGCGTCGAATCTCTCCCGCTCATAAGGCCCGCCCGCCACGTCGTAGCTGAAGATGCGGCCTTCGTCCTTGTCAGGGTCGTACGCGGAGAACAGCGGCACCACCACCAGCCCCTGCATCGCCATGGCGAGGTTGCCCCTGATCATGGTGGCCAGGCGGTTGGCCTTGCCCGCCACCGACATCGTGCGGCCCTCGAGCTTCTCGTAGTGCTCCAGCTCCACGCGGAACAGCCGGGCGAACTCGATGCCGGTGCTGGCCGTGCCCGCGATGCCCATGCACGAGTAGTCGTCGGTGCGGAACACCTTCTCCACGTCGCGCTGCGAGATGATGTTGCCCGACGTGGCGCGCCGGTCGCCCGCCATGACCACGCCGCCGGCGAAGGTGGCGGCCACGATCGTGGTCGCGTGCGGAACCTGGTCGCCGATCGGGGTGGCCAGCACCTCATCCCGCTGCGGCAGCAACTCAGGCGCATACGAGCCGACAAACTCCGTGAACGAGGAACTTCCGGTGTTGAGGAAAAGCTGGTTGACCAAGCCGACGGGCAGATCCCTGTGCGATGCCACGCGACTCCCTCCAAACGTCAATGTTCCTAGGGCGACCCTACTCATGTTGCGTCGCTGTCTGCACTTCCCACGATCAGCTCACGGCGAACCCGCACGGGCCCGCGCCACCGCGTTCCGTGCCCAGATCGTTTCTTTACGGGTGCCGGCCACCATGCGACTGTCGGCATGTCCGTACGTCCCGAACTGGAGGCCGACACGAGATCACCCAGCCGACCTGCGGTGATCGGGGGGCTCAAGGCCGCGGGCGTCCCCGTCCCCATCCAGATCAACGCCGGCACCGCCATGGGCGAGGCCACCACCATGCAGGGCCTCCTCCCCCTGCTCGCCGGCGCCGGATCCGAGATCTACACGGCAGGCAAGTGGACCGGCGCCTCCCAGGTCGTCGGCTACGCCAAGATCCCCGCCAGGCAGCCCGGCGGCGGCATCCGCGGCCAGGACCACGTCAGCATGTCCGGCGGCGCCGTACGCGTGCTCAACCCCAACTCCAAGAACCCCGAGCTCGCCTGGGACCTGCTCGCCTTCATGCACTCGGCCCCCGCCACCAAGGCGCAGCTGTCCGGGCAGGCACGCATCAGCTCACGCACCGACGTCAACGACGAGACGCTCACCGCCGACCCCATGCTCAAGTTCGTCGCCGACCAGGTGCTCCCCATCACCGCATACCAGGCGACACTCGAAGGAATCGTCGGCGGCCCGGCCAACGTCGGCGGCTGAGCGACCCCCAGCCATACTTGAGACCATGAGGGACTGGATCCTCCACGTCGACCTCGACCAGTTCATCGCCGCCGTCGAGCTCCTCCGCCACCCCGAGCTCCGCGGCAGACCCGTCGTCGTCGGCGGCTCAGGAGACCCCACCCAGCCCCGCACCGTCGCCGCCACCGCCACCTACGAAGCCCGCGAACACGGCATCCACTCCGGCATGCCCCTCCGCACCGCCCTCAGACGCTGCCCGGAAGCGATCTTCCTGCCCAGCGACCCACCCGCCTACGAAGCCGCCTCCGCCCAGGTCATGGCCGTCCTGCGCGAATTCCCCGTCCTCGTCGAAGTATGGGGCTGGGACGAAGCCTTCGTCGGCGCCACCACCGACGACCCCGAAACCCTCGCCGCCGCCATCCAGCAGGCCGTACACGCCCGCACCCAGCTGACCTGCTCCGTCGGCATCGGCGACAACAAACACCAGGCCAAACTCGCCTCAGGCCTCGCCAAACCCGCCGGCATCCACCGCCTCACCAGCGACAACTGGGCCGAGACCATGAACCACCGGCCCACCGACGCCCTCTGGGGCATCGGCGCCAGAACCGCCAAGAAACTCGCCGCCCTCGGCCTCCACACCGTCGCCCAGCTCGCCGCCGCCGACCCCGCCCACCTGGCCCGCCACTTCGGCCCCACCAACGGCCCCTGGTACCGCTACCTCGCACTCGGCAAAGGCGAGGCCGAAGTCGTCACCACACCCTGGATCGCCCGCGGCCACAGCCGCGAAACCACCTTCCAGCACGACCTCACCGACAGAACCGACATCGCCCGCCACGTCGCCGGCCTCGCCACCCAGGTGGCCCACGACGCCAGCGAGGCCGGCCGCCAGATCGCCCGGGTATCGGTCAAGGTCCGCTTCACCCCGTTCCTCACCCGCACCCGCCAGTCAAAACTCCCCACCGCCACCACGGACCCGGCCACCGTCGAACAGACGGCCCTCACCATCCTCGACCGCTTCGACCTCACCCGCCCGGTCCGCCTCCTCGGCGTGGCCGTCGACTACACCCTCCCGCCCAGAGACGATCAGCCCACCCTCGACGCCCCGGAGTAGAAATCCGTCCGAAGCTCCTCCTCGGCCCGGATCAACTCCCGCAACTCCTCCTCCGAAACCTCGACCTCGTCGAATTCCCCGAGAGACGCCTCGACATACGAAAGCGCCCGCCACACCACCCCAGAATCATCCCTGAACTGCCCGATCCCGGTATTGCACGGCAGGCACAGCGCATATCGCACATCACCGGTGCGATGACAATGATCCACATGCTCGGGCGGCCGACCCCAGCACACCACACACAAACCATGCTGAGCCGAGATCATCCGCTCGACATCCTCATGCCGCAATTGATAGCGCCGCGCGAGGTGATAGCTCCTCATCCGCGTGGTTGCGCCAGCGGCACGCCGCTCCGGAAGGATTACGAAATCCGGCCAGAGAATCTCCCCGTCCAGATAGAGGGCCGCCAGCTCCAGCAGCACGAGATTGTCGCCGAAGTGGCCCAGCCCGTTGGTGCAGTTGAAACAGAGAATGCCCCGGACCTGACCGGTCTCGTGGCTGTGGTCGACGAACGTGCTCGGCACGACCTGGCAGATGGCGCAGAGCCCGCCCTGACGGGCGAGCATGCGCTCGAAGTCGTCCTCGGTGATGCCGTAGCGGTAGGTGAGAAGATAGTTCCGCTCACTACCATATTTCTTGATTTTGTTCTCGCGCGTCACCGCCGTATGACACGGCTTACAGTAAGCAGTGAGCCCATCTTTGGCGGACCGATTGCTGCCGAACTCGGCATGGGGCTTGATCTCCCCACAGCGAGGACAGAATTTCTGCCCGTTGGGCACTTCAATCCGGTCGCGCACGGTCTTCCCCTGTTCTTCCATGCGCTTGCGGTAGCTCTGTGTGTGACGCCGCCGGAAGCAGGCCTTGCAATATCGCGCCAGCCCGTCGGCCATACGCTTATTGCGCCCGAACTCGGAGATTTTCTTGTCTTCCCCACAGCCCGAGCACCGCTTGAACCCTTCCGGCGTTTCCACCGAACCCTGCTTTCTAATGTCCGATTTATTCCCTATTGCCCGCCTTTCTGGACGTATGACCTGACAAATTCCTCTGCGTTCTCTTCGAGAACTTCGTCTATTTCGTCCAGAATTGCGTCGACATCGTCCGTGAGCTTCTCCTGCCGCTCCTGAACGTCCGGCGTCGCCGAGGCCTCGGTCTCCTCGACTTCGCTCTCGCGCCGCCCGGCCTGCTTCTGGCCGCCGGTGTCCTTGGTTGCCATGTCCTACCTCCACTTGGGGGACGTGCCTCTAGGCATATCTTCCCCGAACCGGGCGACATTTCGCGCCGATCGCCCAGCGATCTTGCCGGCTTGACTAGATAGCAAAACTATCTAATATAGGAGTCCGTACACACAAGGAGGTTCGGATGTCCCCCCAGTCCCTGAGCATGGCAGGTGTGCTCCTCATCACAGTCCCGGGTGTGGCCTTCGGCGGCGTCACCCTGCTCAAGTTCCTGATGCGGAACGTCCCCGGCTACGCGGACAACCCGGTCCGGCGCGGCCTGTGGCGCGCCGGGCATGCCCATGCGGGCGTGCTGGTGCTGTTCGCCCTGGTGGCGATGCTCTACGTGGACCAGGCGGCCCTGCCGGACGGTGTGAAGGCTCTGACGCGGGTGTTGATCGTGGCCGCGCCGATCCTGATGCCGCTTGGTTTCTTCCTGTCGGTGGTGCGTCCTGGTGACACGAAGCCGAGCAGATTGATCTGGTTGACGGTGGCGGGTGGGGCGTGCCTGGCGGCGGGCACGCTGACGCTGGGTGTGGGGCTGCTGTAGGGGTGGCCGCCGGTCAGTCGCCGCCGGTCAGTCGCCGCCGGTGAGGGCGGCGACGAGGTCGGCGGCGGTGCGGCAGCGGTCGAAGAGTTCGCCGACGTGGGCTTTGGTGCCGCGCAGCGGCTCGAGGGTCGGCACTCGCTGGAGGGATTCGCGGCCGGGGATGTCGAAGATGACGGAGTCCCAGGATGCGGCGGCGACGGATTCGCTGTATTGGCGCAGGCAGCGGCCGCGGAAGTAGGCGCGGGTGTCGGTGGGCGGGCTTTCGACGGCGCGCTGGACTTCTTCCTCGGTGACGAGGCGCTGCATGCGTCCGCGGGCGACGAGGCGGTTGTAGAGGCCGCGGTCGGGGCGGATGTCGGAGTACTGCAGGTCGACGAGCTGGAGCCGGGGGTGGGACCAGGAGAGGCCGTCGCGGGAGCGGTAGCCCTCGAGGAGCTCTAGTTTGGCGACCCAGTCGAGCTCGCGGGAGAGCTGCATGGGGTCTTCGGCGAGGCGGGTGAGCACGGATTCCCAGCGGTCGAGGATGTCTTTGTTCATCTCTTCCTGGGCGGTGCCGCGCTCTTCGACGTATTTGCGGGCCTGCTCGAGGTATTCCATCTGGAGCTGGACGGCGGTGAGTTTGCGGCCGTCGCGCATGGCGATCTCGTAGCGGCAGGTGGGGTCGTGGGAGACGGCTCTGAGGGCTTGTACGGGGTTTTCCACGGCGAGGTCGCGGGTGAGGAAGCCGTCTTCGATCATGGCGAGGACGAGGGCGGTGGAGCCCAGCTTCAGGTATGTCGAGATTTCCGACATGTTGGCGTCGCCGATGATCACGTGGAGCCGCCGGTACTTCTCGGGGTCGGCGTGCGGTTCGTCCCGGGTGTTGATGATGGGCCGCTTGAGCGTGGTCTCGAGGCCGACTTCGACTTCGAAGAAGTCGGCCCGCTGGCTGATCTGGAAGCCTTCGCCGCGTGAGTCCTGGCCGATGCCGACTTTGCCGGCGCCGACGACGACCTGGCGGGAGACGAAGAAGGGGGTGAGGTGCCGGACGATGTCGGCGAAGGGGGTGGCGCGCCGCATGAGGTAGTTCTCGTGGCAGCCGTAGGAGGCGCCTTTGGCGTCGGTGTTGTTCTTGTAGAGCTGGATGGGCGCGTTGGAGGGGATGGCGGAGGCGCGGGTGGCGGCGTCGTACATGACGCGCTCGCCTGCCTTGTCCCAGATGACGGCTGCCCGGGGGTTGGTGCATTCGGGCGAGCTGTATTCGGGGTGGGCGTGGTCGACGTAGAGCCTGGCGCCGTTGGTGAGGATGACGTTGGCGAGGCCGAGGTCCTCGTCGGTGAGCTGGGTGGGGTCGGCGACCTCTCTGGCGAGGTCGAAGCCGCGCGCGTCGCGGAGCGGGTTCTCCTCTTCGAAGTCCCACCGCGCCCTGCGCGCGCGGGCCGCCGAGGCGGCCAGGTAGGCGTTCACTACCTGGGAGGAGGTCACCATCGCGTTGGCGCCTGGCTGGCCGGGTACGGAGATGCCGTACTCGGTCTCGATGCCCATCACCCGACGCACCGTCATGCAACACCCTCTGTTCGTCCGGATCTGCCTATCCGCCGTTTATATGCCCGAGCCTATGCCCTTCACAGTGCCCCAGGGTCACAGAGTTATGGCACCGACGCCTTTTCCACCTGTACGGCGGGAGCTGATGTGGTTTGTGGGCGTCTGCGGGGCTTGAGTAGCCGCTGGATGGGCCGTTCGGCAAAGGAGTACACGAGATACGACACCAGTACGGCCGTCAGCACGGTCACGGTGGCGGTGGCCCAGGGGGGCAGGTGGCCGGTGAGCAGGGGGATGAGGGCCACCGCGAGCACGCTATGGAGGAGGTAAAGCGGGTATGTCGTGCCGCCGAGCGCGGTGAGCGTTCTGGACGGTTTGAGCCGGAGCAGTCCGAGCGCGACGAGCGACATCAGCACGAAGATCAACGTGAGGGTGATGATGACGCTGATGTCGGTGACGGGCATGTTCTTGAACCCGGCGCCGTCGATGCGCCGGTGGACGCGGCCGAGCGCGGAGTGGATGGACAGGCCGTATCCGGCGGCGACGTAGAGCCAGGGCAGCCAGGCGCTGCCGTGTTTGTGGATGAGGTACAGGGCCATGCCGGCGGCGAAGTAGGGCGCGTAGTCGGGCATGATGATCTCGCGGACGACCTCGTTGTCGAAGAGCTGGGCCTCCGCGAGCAGTTTGACGGCCAGGGCGGCGACCAGCCAGAGGCCGGTGAACGCGAGCACGCGCCCGTACGTGACACCGATGATCACGAGGGTGGCCATCAGCAGGTAGAAGCGGAGCTCCGCCCAGAGCGACCAGTAGACGCCGCTGGCGTCGGTGACCTTGAACAACCGCTGGAACATGGTGGCGTTCAGCAGGTATTCGCCTGGTGAAAGTTTTGGGTCGAGCGCCTTGGCGCCGGTGAGCCCGTAGAGGGCGGCGACGGCGCCGAGGCTGAGCCAGTACGCGGGGTAGAGGCGGACGAGCCGGGAGCGGGCGAACGCGCCGAGCCCGCGCCCCCAGACGGTCATGAGGATGACGAACCCGCTGATGATGAAGAAGAGCTCGACGCCGAGGATGCCTAACCCCGCGATGGGCGCCAGCGCCGGGAAGAGCTCGGCGGGCCGGTCTCCCCAGACGGAGGCGTACGCGACCAGGTAGTGGAAGGCGACGACGGCCAGGGCGGCGAGGAAGCGCAGGAGGTCGAGCTCGGCCAACCGGCCGTCCCCCCGAGCATGCTTGGGCCGGTTGGGTGCGTGCACGCCCCTTTTGACGTCACATCGATCACTTTGGTTCCCTGAACCTCAGGAGTAACAGCTCTGCCTGCACGATCACGCGGTCACGTACGGCGGGGCTCCAGGGCCCACTGTGAGCCTCGGTCGCGCCTGAGGAGTCGTGGGGGCTCTGGGTGATTTCGGCGCGCCCTGTGCGGCTTTCAGAAGCCTGCGACGGCCACTGAGGGCGGCGCGGGTCCGGTGGTGTCCGGGCGCGGGTCCGGTGGTGTCCGGGCGCGGGTCCGGTGGTGTGCGGGCGCGGTCGCTTCCGGCTGCCTGAGCGTGCCAGACCTCGTCGAGGGTGGCGGGGATGCGGACACGCGAACGGGAGGGCCGTGGCAGGCCCTCCCGTTGGGCGGTGTTACAGGTACTGGCCGGTGTTGGCGACGGTGTCGATGGACCGGCCGGCTTCGGTGCCCTGCTTGCCGGAGACGAGCGTGCGGATGTAGACGATCCGCTCGCCCTTCTTGCCGGAGATGCGGGCCCAGTCGTCGGGGTTGGTGGTGTTGGGCAGGTCCTCGTTCTCGGAGAACTCGTCCACGCAGGCCGTGAGCAGGTGCTGCACCCGCAGGCCCTTCTGGCCGGTTTCGAGGAACTGCTTGATGGCCATCTTCTTGCCCCGGTCGACGATGTTCTGGATCATCGCGCCGGAGTTGAAGTCCTTGAAGTAGAGGACTTCCTTGTCGCCGTTGGCGTAGGTCACCTCGAGGAAGCGGTTCTCCTCGCTCTCGGTGTACATGCGCTCGACGACGCTCTGGATCATGCCCTGGATGGTGGAGTCGCGGGAGCCGGAGTGCTCCGCCAGGTCGTCCGGGTGCAGCGGGAGGTCGGCGATGAGGTACTTGGAGAAGATGTCCTTGGCCGCCTCGGCGTCCGGCCGCTCGATCTTGATCTTGACGTCCAGGCGGCCGGGCCGCAGGATCGCCGGGTCGATCATGTCTTCGCGGTTGGAGGCGCCGATGACGATGACGTTCTCCAGGCCCTCGACGCCGTCGATCTCCGACAGCAGCTGAGGGACGATGGTGTTCTCCACGTCGGAGGACACGCCGGAGCCTCGGGTGCGGAAGATCGAGTCCATCTCGTCGAAGAACACGATCACCGGGGTGCCCTCTGAGGCCTTCTCACGGGCCCGCTGGAAGACCAGGCGGATGTGCCGCTCGGTCTCGCCGACGTACTTGTTGAGCAGCTCGGGGCCCTTGATGTTGAGGAAGAAGCTCTTGCCTGACTGGCCGGTCTTCTCCGCGACCTGCTTGGCCAGGGAGTTGGCGACGGCCTTGGCGATGAGCGTCTTGCCGCAGCCGGGCGGGCCGTACAGCAGCACGCCCTTGGGGGGCCGGAGCTTGTGCTCGCGGAACAGGTCGGCGTGCAGGTAGGGCAGCTCGATGGCGTCCCTGATCTGCTCGATCTGCCTGCTGAGGCCGCCGATCTCCTCGTAGGAGATGTCGGGGACCTCCTCCAGCACGAGCTCTTCGACTTCGGACTTGGGTATGCGCTCGTAGACGTAGCCGGAGCGGGGCTCGAGCAGGAGCGAGTCGCCGGCCCTGATGGGCTGGCCGACCAGCGACTCGGCCAGTCGCACGACGCGCTCTTCGTCGGCGTGCGAGATGACCAGGGCCCGCTTGCCCTCGTCGAGCAGTTCTTTGAGCATCACGATCTCGCCGACCTCTTCGTAGCCGAGGGCCTCGACCACGTTGAGTGCCTCGTTGAGCATGACCTCCTGGCCACGCCGCAGCGAGTCGACGTCGACGGCAGGGCTGACGTTCACGCGGAGCTTGCGGCCGCCGGTGAACACCTCGATGGTGCCGTCTTCTCTGGCCTCGAGGAAGGTGCCGAAGCCGGATGGCGGCTGCGCCAGCCGGTCGACCTCCTCCTTGAGAGCTACGATTTGGTCCCTGGCCTCCTTGAGTGTGGCCACCAGGCGCTCGTTCTGGCCGGTCACGGCCGCGAGATTCGCCTGTGCCTCATGGAGACGCTCTTCGAGGACCCTGGCCTGACGGGGTGACTCGGCCAGCTTCCGCCTCAGCGCGGTGATCTCCTCCTGGAGGAAGGAGACCTGTGTTGAAAGATCAGCGACCTCCCGTTCGCGCTGCGCGGCTCGAGCCTCAGCATCATCGCGAGCTGCCACGCCCCGTCACCTCCTTCCCAGTCGAGGGCGACTACTAAGGACCTTACCTATCTCGGGCCCCTCCGTAACCTGGCCGGGCAGTGTTCGTAGAGTGACATTCAGTATTCGGTGATTAATCCTCAATCGTGCGTTTAATACTCCCAGCACATGCACACGGGAATCTGTTCCCGTGTCACGCACCAACGCACCCTCGTGGCCAAATTGTCATAGTTCTTCGGTGGTCCCCTTCGGTCGACGGCGTCTCGGCGGGGGCGTCACTCCGTCCGCCATGCGGCGGGCGGAGACGAGGAAGCCCGTGTGGCCGATCATCCGATGATCCGGTCTGACCGCGAGTCCTTCGACGTGCCAGTCGCGAACCAGGGTCTCCCACGCATGCGGCTCGGTGAAACACCCGTGATCGCGAATCGTCTCCACCGTCTTGGACATCTGCGTGGTCGTGGCGACATAACAGCAGATCACGCCGCCGGGCGTGAGCGCCTTGGCGGCGGCGTCGACGCACTCCCAGGGGGCGAGCATGTCGAGGATCACGCGGTCCACGTCGACCTCGTCGATGGAGGCCACGAGGTCGCCGACGACCAGGCGCCAGTTGGCGTCCATGGGGTCGCCGTAGAACTTCTCGACGTTCTTGCGCGCCACGTCCGCGAACTCCTGGCGCCGTTCGTACGAGGTGACGTGCCCGTCGGGGCCGACGGCGCGCAGCAGGAAGCACGTCAGCGCGCCGGAGCCGACCCCGGCCTCGATCACCCGCGCGCCCGGGAAGATGTCGGCCATGCCGACGATCATCGAGGCGTCCTTGGGATAGATGACGGCCGCGCCGCGCGGCATGGCGAGCGTGTAGTCCTGCAGCAGGTGGCGGAAGGCGAGGTATTGGGTGCCCCCCGAGGAGCGCACGACGGAGCCTTCAGGCTGCCCGATCAGGTCGCTGTGCGGGATGGCGCCCTTGTGGGTGTGGAAGACGCCGTCCTCTTTGAGCGTGATCGTGTGGCGCTTGTTCTTGGGGTCGGTGAGCTGCACCTGATCCCCCGCCCGGAAAGGCCCATGCCTGCGGAAACCCATGGTCGCAAGGTTATAGGGCTTTCGGGCGGCTCCGGACGCACGGTATCTATGGGGGATGCTCTCGCGCGACGTGATCTCGACCGGCCCCCTCATTCTGCGGCCTCCCACGGAGGAGGACGCGGAGGCGATCGTCAAGGCGTGCGACGATCCGGCGACGGCCAGGTTCCTGCCGATGATGCCGTCGCCGTACCGGATGGAGGACGCCCTCGCCTACGTACGGGATGTACCGGCGACGTGGGAGGGCGGCGGCGCGGTGTACGCGATCACCGAGAACGACCGGTTCGTCGGCTCGATCGGGGTCCGGCCGCCCGACCGGGACGGCGCGATGGAGATCGGCTACCTCGTGGCGCCGTGGGCGCGCGGCAAGAACGTCGCGGGGACGGCGGTGCGCGCGGTGACGGACTGGCTGTTCGACCAGGGGGTGCACCGGGTCGAGCTGCGGGCCGAGGTGGAGAACGTGGCCAGCCTGCGGGTGGCGTACAAGACGGGCTTCCATGAGGAGGGGCTGAGGCGGGACGGCCGGCGGCTGCGCGACGGCCGGTACGCCGACGTGGTGTGGTTCGCCCGCCTCGCGGGGGACGCGGTCCCGGCGGCGGAGCCGTACCTGCCGTTCTTCGAGGGCGGGGAGCTGAGCGACGGGGTGGTGCGGCTGGCGCCGATCGCCGTGGAGGACGCGGCCGACTACCACCGGATGCTGGCCGACCCGAGCGTGGCGCGGTACCACGTCGGGCCGCCGAGCACGCTGGAGGACGACGAGCGCCGCTGCCGCTACACCGGCTACTGGTGGGCCTCGGGGCAGCGGATCGAGCTGGCGGTCAGGGACGCGGCCTCGGGGGCGTTCGCGGGGCACGTGCAGCTGACGCAGGTCGTGCATGTGCTGGGGCAGGCCATGGTGGGCTACTCCCTGGTGCCCGAGTACCGGGGGAAGGGGTTCATGTCGCGGGCGGTCACGATGCTGGTGGACTGGGCGTTCGCGAACACGGCCCTGCACCGGATCGTGGCCGGCACCGACACGGAGAACGCGGCCTCGCACCGGGTTCTGGAGCGTTCCGGGTTCAGCAGGGAGGGCGTGCATCGGGAGCTGTTCGTCAGGGCGGACGGGACGCGGGCGGACGACGTGGCGTGGTCGCGTCTGCGGCCGTCGTGACAGGACCCTCGTGACAGGGTCGTGGGGATACGGTGGCCGCGGCGCAACCTGGGGACGTTCGGGGTAAAAAATCCGGATTTCCGGTTGAGGGCTAGTCAAGGGGCGCGTCGGGGGCGATAGTCAGGGCACCCGCCCTTGAGGTCGCGCGATCGGGCCGCGCGATCCCACTCCCCCTCCCCGGAGGGACCACCGCGATGCCATACAACCGTGTCGATGTCGCCATGCGTGAACTCATCGCCTCGTTCTCCTGTCTGGAGGCCGCGAACCTCGTTGATCGGCTGGCGAGAGGCGCCGCCGCCGTCACGGGCTCGGCCTACGCGGGGTTCGTGCGCGTGGACGCGCTCCGGCTGGAGACGGAGCCGATCCACCTGTACGGGCCTCCGGGCGATCCGCTGCGCGTGCGCCGCTGGCTGGCCGAGTCGGGGGTGCTGAAGGAGCTCGCGACGTCGCCGGCGACCGTGCGGCTGGCGCACGACGTGACCGTGGGCGAGCCGGGTTTCCTCGCCGCTCCCGTACCGCTGGCGACGCGCGACCACACGTTCGTGTGGGTCGCGGGGCGGGCGTTCGAGGACGCGGACGAGCACCTGCTGAGCCGCTTCGCCACGGCCGCGGGGCGGGCGCTGGAGGCGGCGAGCGGGCTGGAGGCGGCTGTGCGGCTGCTGCGCGGCGTACGAGCCTTCCGCCCCCGATAGCCCCCGTTTGGGCGGCGTGTGCCGCTTTGACACGGCGCACGGCGCACGGCGATAAGCCTTCCGGCCCCCATAGCCGCCCGCTCAAGGCGGTGTGTGCCGCTTTGACGCCGCGTACGGTACGAAGCTTCCGGCCCCGCCAACCGCGCTGTCACGCTCACAAGGCCGCCGGCTCTGGTCCTGACCTGACCGTGCCCGATCGGCTCGGCGCGGGGCGGGCCTGCAGGCGCTCTGGCCCTCCGCGCGGGCGCCTGAGGCGGCGCGCCGTCAGCCCACGCCCACATCGGCCGTGATCGACTTCCACGCCACGGCGTTCATCGAGGTTCCGTTTCGCGGGGCCGCGGAGAACGCCGGACGGGTGCAGGACCCGATCCCATGACCCGGCGGGAGGCGGGCTGCGCGACGGCTGGGTGCCGGCTGGGCGGGGCTGCGCTGCAGCTGGCGCGGGCTGGACTGCGGCCGCGAGATCCTGAGCGCACGAGCCCGGCACGACGCGGCGCGGGCGGCACGACGCGGCACGCGGGCAGCACGAGCGCAGCACCCGGGCAGCACGAGCGCAGCACCCGGGCAGCACGAGCGCAGCACCCGGGCAGCGCGGGCGGCACGAGCGCAGCAGGCGGGCGGCACGAGCCCGGCAGCAGGCGGGTGGCATCGCCGTACGCATGCGAAACGCCCGCGCCCCGGGCTCGGGACGCGGGCGTTCGTGAGAGGGCTTACCCCCGGTGCGCCTCGAAGCGGAGGGTGCGGGAGACGCCGACCCGGACCGTCGTCCCGGGGGCGATGGTGACCGGTTCGTTCGGCGGGATGTCGTAGAAATTGGGGTCACCCGGCGGCTGGATCTGGGTGCCGTTGACCGAGCCCAGGTCGACCAGGTTGACGTCCCACCCGTCCAGCGCCACCCGCAGGTGGCGGCGCGAGACGGAGCCGTCCGGGCTCGTGACCTTGGCGGGCCTGGCGCTGCCGCCGGCCACCTCGGGCGCCCGCTCCGGGTCGCGGCCCAGCAGGTAGTCGCTCTCCAGCGGCAGCGCGGTGCCGTCGTCGAGGATGAGGACGCCGAGCGACGGGCGCGGCCCCTTGTAGGGGACGAGGGTGCGCTGGACCAGCGCGATGCCGCAGACGGCGCAGTAGGGCGAGCGGGGGTCGTTGAAGTGGTCGTTCTTGCAGTCGACGCCGTAGACCAGGGGGCGGTCGCCGTGCTCCTGCTGCTCCTGGGGCGGCTGGCCCGGCTGGTCGAAGTGGTCGGGGGTGCCGAGGACGGGCGGCGCGGCCTGGTCGAAGTGGTCGGGCGCGCCCATGGGCTGCGGAATCGGCTGGTCGGGGAGGCCGTTGCCGGAGGGCGGCGGCTCGTCGTACGACGGGAACTGCTGCTCCGGCAGGGACGGCGGCTGATCCTGCGGCGGCGGGAAGAAGGGCGGGGGCTGGTCCTGCGGCGGACCGAACGGCGGCTGGTCCTGCGGGGCTCCGAACGGCGGATGGTCCTGCGGAGCGCCGAACGGGGGCTGATCCTGCGGCGCGCCGAACGGCGGATGGTCCTGCGGCGCGCCGAAGGACGACGGCTGCTCCACGGGTGCGGGCTGCGGGCCCGACGGGGCCCCCTGCATGACCGGCGGCTGGTCGGCCAGCGGGTAGGGAGGCCGTTCCACCGGCGCGGGCGGCTGGACCAGGTCGGCCTCGATGTGGATGGCCGTGGCGGGCATCTCGCTGGTCAGTGGCCTGGACGGGGCGGGCGCTGAGGGCTGGTCGGCGAAGTCGCCGATGAGGCCGCCGCCGTGCACCACGCCGCCTTCGAGGCGGACCGCGGGGTGCGGGTTGCCCGCGCCGGGCAGGCTCAGCTCGACCCGTTCGACCGGGCCGGAGACGAGCCGGTCGGCCCAGGTGAGCGAGTCGCTGCCGGCCAGCCGCGTGTCGCCGCCGAGGGTGGCGATGTTGGCCGCGGCGGAGCCGCTGACCAGGACGGCCACTCCCCCGCCCACAGGGCCTGCGACCGCGCATGTCGCCGGGTCGCCCGCCATGTTGGCCGCCAGCACCTGCGCGGCCCGACGGGCCAGCGCCCTGCCGTCGCCGCCGGACGCGGCCGTCTCGCGCAGCGCGTCGAGCAGGTCGTCGGCGATGGACTCGCCGGCGTCGCAGACCAGCAGCAGCCCGCCCACGTAGGCGACCAGCCCGTCCCCAGGAAGCGGGCGCACCACTCCGAAGCCTTGGTCGGTCATGCGTCCTCCCTCATGACGACCGCGCTGCGCTGCTCATAGGTGCCCTCGCTGCGCTCGGTCACTCATCTCTCCTCCCCGGAAGCCGGCGATGTTACGGCACCTGCACTGCCGTGCTGGCCCCCAGCCATACGCATACCCAGACGAAGAGGCCGCGTCCCGGCCTCCTGGTCTCCATTCGGTGAACAGGGTGGGCCGCAACAAACCCCTCAACTGTGCAAGTTTGGCCAAACAGAACACTATCGGCCAGTCGTCGCATCGCAGAAATCGCCGGAGTCGGCTCCAGGCCACCCGAAACTGCTGGACACGACCCTAGCCCGGGGTCGCCGCTTAAACGAGTGGGACAAATCAGACGCCTGTGAACACCCGGTTCACATCCGCCGTGGAGAGCACGCCGTAGATCTCGCCGCCGCTCTCCACGAGCAGGTACTCGCTGCCCGGGGCCTCCCGCATGGCGTCGATGAGCGGCTCGCCGGCCAGGTCGGCCCGGAGCACCATGGCGGGCTCCAGGGACTTGGCGACGGAGCCGACGTTCACCCAGGGGCGGCGGTGCTCGGGGGTGGCCTGTACGGCGGCCTCGTGGACGATGGCGAGGGGCTCGCCCTCGTGGCCGATCACGACGATGGCGCCGGCCCCGCGCTCGGTGGCCTGCCGCAGCGCCTCGGACAGCGGCGTCTCGGCGGTCACCGGGATCGCCCTGCGGGCCAGGGCGCGCGCGTTGACCCGCGGGATCCTCGCCCGGATCTTGGCCACGCGCAGCGACTGGGAGGCGCCGAGCCAGATGAAGGCGGCCAGCACGAAAGGCCAGATCAGACCGAGACCGAGCTCCTGACCGGCTCCCAGCGTCGTGGTGATCGAGTACACGACGAGCGCCACGGCCAGCACCCGCCCGCCCCAGGCGGCCACGACGGTGCCGGAACCGGGGCTCTTGGTGAGCTTCCACACCCCGGCCCGCAGCATCCTGCCGCCGTCGAGCGGCAGCCCGGGCAGCAGGTTGAAGACGCCGACGATGAGGTTGGAGACCCACAGCTGCCAGATGAGCACCTCGGCGATGCCGCCGCTGTTGATCACGTAGACGTCGGCGGCCAGGCCGAGCCCGCCGAGGCCGAGCGAGAGCACCGGCCCCGCGGCGGCGACCATGAACTCCTTGCCCGGCGTGGGCGGCTCCTTCTCGATCTCCGACACGCCGCCGAGCAGGTACAGGGTGATCCTGCGCACCGGGAGGCCGTACCCCTTGGCGAGCACGCTGTGGGCCAGCTCGTGCAGCAGCACCGACACGTACAGGAGCACCGCGAACGCCAGCGCCACCGCGTACGCGGCCACGTTGTCGAGGTCAGGCAGCCTCTCTTGGAAGACCGGGCCGAAGCGCCAGGTGATGAACACCGCGACGATGAACCACGACCACGAGACGTACACCGGAATGCCGAACGGCTTCCCCATCCGAAGACCGGAGAATTCCTGCTGGGGGCTCTGCTCGCTCACCGCACTCCTCGAGCGTCCATTACGTGCTGTTGCTGCCTTGATGCTACGCGCCTGAGGGAGCGATCATCGTTCCGCGGAAGCCATTCTGTCGTGGTCTTGACCTAGAGTGCGGTGCATGACGTTGACCGAACCGGTGATCATCGGAGCTCTCTCCCCGTCCCGGGCGGGCGACTTCATGACATGTCCGCTGCTCTACCGCTTCCGGGTGATCGATCAGCTCCCCGAGAAGCCGTCGCCGGCGGCCGTGCGCGGCACGGTGGTGCACGCGGTCCTGGAGCGCCTCTACGACCTTCCGGCGCCGCGGCGCTCGGTCCAGGCGGCGATGGAGCTGCTGGAGCCGCAGTGGCAGCGGCTGCTGGGCGAGGACCCGCAGTACGCGCAGATGTTCGCCGACGAGGCCGAGCAGGCGGAGTGGCTGGCGCAGGCGCGCGGCATGCTGGAGCGCTACTTCACGCTGGAGGATCCGACGCGGCTCGAGCCCGCCGAGCGCGAGCTCTACGTGGAGGCGGTCCTCGACGGGGGGCTGATGCTGCGGGGCTACGTCGACCGGCTCGACGTGGCGCCGACCGGCGAGGTCCGGGTGGTCGACTACAAGACGGGCAGCGCGCCGGGGCCCGACTTCGAGGCCAAGGCGCTGTTCCAGATGAAGTTCTACGCGCTGGTGCTGTGGCGGCTGCGCGGCCGGGTGCCGCGGCTGCTGCAGCTGGTCTACCTGGGCGGGCAGGGCGAGGTGCTGCGGTACGCGCCGGACGAGGCCGACCTGCTGGCCACCGAGCGCAAGGTGATGGCGTTGTGGGCGGCGATCGAGCGGGCGCTGGAGTCGGGCGAGTGGCGGGCGCGCCGGAGCCGGCTGTGCGACTGGTGCGATCACCAGGCGCTGTGCCCGGAGTTCGGCGGCACCCCGCCCCCGGTCCCCGACCGGCAGCCCGGCGACACGGTGCGCGGCCACCGCCGCTCGGCCACCGACGAGCTCTGACCCCCGCCCCTACGGGCGCCCCTTACGGGCGCACAAGTCCCCGCCTCCGGTCCGCCTTGTGAGCGCCGGTACGGCGGGACGATGTGCGGCGCGGCTCGGCGCAACGCGTACGGCGCCCAGCGGCGGCGCAGCGGGCCGCTGATGCCCTGGCGGTCCTTGCGAGCCCATCCCGCACCGGTGCACGTCGTTACGTGCGCCCAGTCGCCCCGCGAAGGCGGGCGCCGCCACGTGAGCCGAGTCGCCCCGCGAAGGCGGGTGCCGTCACGTGAGCCGAGTCGCCCCGCGAAGGCGGGTGCCGTCACGTGAGCCGAGTCGCCCCGCGAAGGCGGGTGCCGTCACGTGAGTCGAGCGCGGACGGCGGGTGGAGGCCGTACGGGTGGTAATCCTCCCGAGGGAGGAGGTTACGGGCTCTCACCTGGCCCTACAGTGAAGCGGTGCGCATAGACCGGACCACGTTCCACGACACGGTGCTCGCCGGAGTGGTGGCCGCGGCGTCGGTGGCGCTGTTCGTGCTCTACGCCCCGGAGCGGCCCTCGGCGGAGGGCCTGCCGGTCGAGGGCGTGCGTGCGCCGGACCCGCTCGGCGGGGTGCTGCTGGTGCTGGCGTGCGTTCCCGTGGCGGTGCGCAGGCGGTGGCCGCTGGCCGCCATGTGCGCGGGGCTGGTCCCGGAGACGTTGCTGGCCGTGCTCGGCTACGGCACCGCCATGTCGGGGCCGGCCGAGCTGGTGCTGCTCTACACGGTGGCGTCCTGTCGCGGGCTGGCGGTCGCGCTGGGCGGGCTGCTGATCTCGCTGGCGGCGTACACGCTCGGCGCGCTGGCGGGCCCGGTCAGGGCGGTGAGCTGGAGCGAGCATCTCGTGGTGGCCGTGGTGCTGGTGGCGGTGTGGGGCGCGGGCCGGAGCCTGCGGCTGCGCCGGGCGTACCTGGACGAGCTCAAGGACCGGGCCGAACGGCTGGAGCGGGCGCACGACGCCGACACGAGGGCAGCCAGGGCCGAGGAGCGCTCCCGGATCGCCCGCGAGCTGCACGACGTGGTCGCCCACCACGTCAGCGTGATGACCGTGCAGGCGGCGGCGGCGCGCCGGGTGCTGGCCTCCGATCCCGACCTGGCGCGAGAGGCGCTGTCGGCGATCGAGCACACGGGCCGGATGGCGATGACCGAGATGCGCAACATCGTCGGCGTGCTGCGTACCGACGCCCGGGCCGAGCTGGGCCCGCAGCCCGGGGTGCGGGACCTGCCCGCGCTGGCCGAGCAGATGCGCGAGGCCGGGCTGCCCACGCGGCTGCTGGTGGAGGGGGATGCGCCGCCGCTGCCCGCGGGCGTCGATCTGGCCGCCTACCGGCTGGTCCAGGAGGGTCTGACGAACAGCCTGCGGCACGCCGGACCGGGGGCGAAAGCCGTGGTGACCGTCCGCCACGACCCCCATGAGCTGGACGTACGGGTGGAGGACGACGGGCTGGGCGTGGCCGGGCCGTCCTCGCGCTCCGGGCACGGTCTGGTGGGGATTCGCGAACGGGTGGAGCTCTATGGTGGAATCCTCAGCATCGGTCCGCTGCCGGGGGGCGGTTTCGAGGTGCGGGCGAGGTTCCCGCTGAAGGACGGCCAATGACGATCAGAGTGCTGCTGGTGGACGACCAGCCGCTGCTGCGTACGGGATTTCGCCTGATTCTGGAGGCCGAGCCCGACATCACGGTGGTGGGCCAGGCCGGCGACGGCAAGGACGCGATGGAGCAGACACGCGCGCTGCTGCCCGACGTGGTCCTCATGGACATCCGCATGCCCGGGGTCGACGGCATCGAGGCGACCCGCAGGATCGTGCGGGAGGCGGCGCCCACGGCGCATGTGCCCAAGGTGCTGGTGCTGACGACGTTCGACCTGGACGAGTACATCGTGGAGGCGCTGCGCTCGGGGGCCTCCGGGTTCCTGCTGAAGGACGTGCCGCCGGACGAGCTGGTGCAGGCGATCCGGGTGGTGGCGGCCGGGGACGCGATCGTCGCGCCGAGTGTGACGCGGCGGCTGCTCGACAGGTTCGCCACGCGGCTTCCCTCGGCATACGAGCAGCCCGCTCCGGCGCGGCTCGACCGGCTGACCGAGCGGGAGCTGGAGGTGCTGCGGCTGATCGCCAAGGGCATGTCCAACGCGGAGATCGCGGCCAAGCTCGTGGTGAGCGAGACGACCGTCAAGACGCACGTCGGGAACGTGCTGACCAAGCTGGGGCTGCGGGATCGCGTGCAGGCCGTGGTGCTGGCGTACGAGACGGGGCTGATCACCCCCGGCACCTATTCCTGACCCAGGCGCAGGCGCCGCACGGGGTGCTCAGTGGCCTGCGCGCGGCCCGATCGAGGCCCACACCGCGTACGGCGCGGGGTGGGCCTGGAGCCGAGGTCAGGAGGCCTTGGCGGGGGCGGTCGCCGGGGCGTTCTCCGGGAAGTGGCAGGCGACGCGGTGGCCGCCGGCCAGCTCCTCCAGCGGCGGCTCGATCTTCTTGCAGATCTCCTGCGCCTTCCAGCACCGCGTGTGGAAGCGGCACGCCGGCGGCGGGTTGAGCGGGCTGGGCACGTCGCCCGTCAGGCGGATGCGCTCGCGCTCCTTGCGGGCCTTCGGGTCCGGCACGGGCACGGCCGACAGCAGCGCGTTCGTGTACGGGTGCATCGGCGAGGCGTAGAGCTGCTTCCGGTCGGCGATCTCGACGATCTTGCCCAGGTACATGACGGCCACCCGGTCGCTGATGTGCCGCACCACCGACAGGTCGTGGGCGATCACGACGTAGGTGAGGTCCAGCTCGTTCTGCAGGTCCTCGAGCAGGTTGACGACCTGGGCCTGGATGGACACGTCGAGCGCGGAGACCGGCTCGTCGGCGATGATCAGCTTGGGCTTGAGCGCGAGCGTGCGGGCGATGCCGATGCGCTGCCGCTGGCCGCCGGAGAACTCGTGCGGGTAGCGGTTGTAGTGCTCGGGGTTGAGCCCGACCAGGGCGAGGATGTCCTGGACTGCCCGCTTGATGCCGTGCTCGGTCTGCACGCCCTGGATGCGGAACGGCGCGCCGACGATGGTGCCGACCGTGTGGCGGGGGTTGAGCGACGAGTACGGGTCCTGGAAGATCATCTGCATGTCGCGGCGGAGCGGCCTGAGCTTGCCCTGCCCCATGTGCGTGATGTCCTGGCCCTCGAAGATCACCTTGCCCGCGGTGGGCTCGATGAGCCGGGTGACCAGGCGGCCAGTGGTGGACTTGCCGCAGCCGGACTCCCCCACCAGGCCGAGCGTCTCGCCCTTGAACACGTCGAAGCTGATCCCGTCGACGGCCTTGACGGCGCCGACCTGGCGCTTGAGCAGGCCCTTGGTGACGGGGAAGTGCTTCTCCATGCCCTGCACGGAAAGCAGCGGCTCTTTCGTCGGCTCGGTCACTGGGTCTCCAGCAGTGGCTTGATCTCGTTCTCCCACAGCTCCCGCCGCTCCGTCCTGTCCATGTGGCAGCGCACCAGGTGGCCGCCCTCGGTCTGGAGCAGGCCGGGCACCTCGGTCCTGGCCTTGCCCCCGGTGCGCTCGGCGTACGGGCAGCGGGGATGGAAGGCGCAGCCCGGCGGCACGTTGATCAGGGACGGCGGGGAGCCCTTGATCGGCAGCAGCCGCTCGGTGGGCTCCCGGTCGAGCCGGGGCATCGATCCCAGTAGACCCCACGTGTAGGGGTGCTCGGGACGGTAGAAGATGTCGTCGGCGCTGCCGTACTCGATGCACTTGCCGCCGTACATGACGAGGATGTCATCGGACAGCTCGGCCACCACGCCGAGGTCGTGGGTGATGATGATCAGCGCGGAGTTGAACTCGCGCTGCAGGTCGACCATGAGGTCGATGATCTGGGCCTGCACGGTCACGTCGAGCGCGGTGGTCGGCTCGTCGGCGATGAGCAGCTCGGGGTCGCACGACAGCGCCATGGCGATCATAGCGCGCTGGCGCATGCCGCCGGAGAACTCGTGCGGGTAGGAGTCGACGCGGCGCTGCGGCTCGGGGATGCCGACCCGGCCGAGCATGTCGATGGCGTGCTTCTTGGCCACCGCCTTGGTGACCTTGTTGTGGATGCGGTACGCCTCGATGATCTGGTCGCCGACCGTGTAGAAGGGGTGCATCGACGACAGCGGATCCTGGAAGATCATCGCCATCTTCTTGCCGCGCAGCCCGCGCACGTGCTCCTGGGAGGCGCCGACGAGCTCCTCGCCGTCGAGCCAGATCTCCCCGGAAATGTTGGCGCCCTTGCCCTTGTGCAGGCCGAGGATGCCGAGGCTGGTCACCGACTTGCCGGAGCCGGACTCGCCGACGATGCCGAGCGTCTTGCCGCGCTCGAGGTCGAACGTCAGCCCGTCGACGGACTTGACCAGGCCGTCGTCGGTCGGAAAGTGGATCTTGAGGTCCTTGACCTGCAGAAAGGGGCTCACGCCAGCCTCACCCTCGGGTCCACGACCGCGTAGAGCAGGTCGACGATCAGGTTGGCCAGGATGATGAAGGCGGCCGCGACCAGGGTGACGCCCATCACCTGGGGAAGGTCGTTGCGCTCGATGGCGTCCCTGGCGTACTTGCCGATGCCGGGCAGCGAGAACGTGCTCTCGGTCAGCACGGCGCCGCCGAGCAGCAGGCCCAGGTCCAGGCCGAACATGGTCAGCACCGGGGTGAGCGTGGCTCTCAGCCCGTGTTTGAGCACCACGGCCCGCTCGGGCAGGCCCTTGGCTCTGGCCGTGCGTATGTAGTCCTCGGACATGGTCTCGAGCATGCCCGCCCTGGTGAGCCGGGCGTAGCCGGCGGCGTACAGGAAGGCGAGCGTGATCCAGGGCAGCATCAGGTTGCTGGCCCAGGTGAGCGGGTCCTCGCTGAACGGGACCCAGTCGGCGACATCGCCGACGAGGCCGAGCTGGTCGCGGAAGATGGCCAGCGAGACGATGCCGGTGAAGAAGATCGGCAGAGAGACGCCGGCCAGGGCGACGCCCATGGAGAGGCGGTCGAAGAAGCTGCCGCGCCGCAGCGCGGACACCACGCCGGTGGCCACGCCGAAGATCACCCACACCACGGCCGCGCCGAGCGCCAGCGACAGGGTGATCGGGATGCGGTCGAGCAGGTCGGGCAGGACCGGGTTCTGCGTGACGTACGAGTAGCCGAGGCAGGGCGCCGGGCACAGCTCGACCCCGGGGCCGTAGTTGCGCTCCACGCCGACGAAGATGCCCTTCACGAACCGCCCGTACTGGACGACCAGCGGGTCGTAGAAGCCCAGCCGGATCGCGGTCTCGTGGATGACCTGGTCGTTGGCGGCCTTGCCGACGTACCGGGAGGCGAGGTTGTCAGCGGACATCCCAGCGAGCCGAGGCACGAGGAAGAAGATGGCGAACGTCGCGATGCTCACCACGAAGAGCAGCATGACGGCCGCTATCAACCGTCTGAGAATGTATGTGAACACTGATCTCGGCCATGGCGGCCGGGCCTCGTGAGCCCGGCCGCCGGAGCCTTCACCTGCTTTCGACGTACGTGTCCGGCGGGGCCGCCTGACCTGCTACTTAGTGCCCAGCGTGAGGTACTCGTACATGCCCCAGTTCTGGCTGACGAAGACGTTCTTCAGCGTGGGCGGCCGGTAGAACAGGCCGTGCGCCCAGACGTACGGGAGGATGAACGCGGAGTCCATGACCTCCTTGTCGACCGCGGCCCAGATGGCGTTGCGCTTGGTGGCGTCGGTCTCCGCGGCCGCCTGGTCGATGAGCGCGTCGATCTTGGGGTCCTTCACGCTCAGGTTGGTGTTACCGGCGTCGCGGATGACGCGGCTGTCGACGATCTGCTGGAAGAAGCCGAAGCCCTCGGGGTAGTCGGCGCCCCAGCCGTAGACCATGAGGCCGAGGTTGTTCTTCTTGGCGAAGTCGGGCTTGCCGGCGTACAGCTTGAAGTAGTCGCCCTGCGGGTAACCCTTGATCTCCAGCTTGATGCCGACGCGGCCGAGCGACTGCTGCAGCGACTCGGCGGTCAGCTTCTCGGCGGCGCGCTCGTTGCGGTAGGAGATGGTGGTGCTGAAGCCGTTGGGCTGGCCGCAGGCCGCCAGCTCCTCCTTGGCCTTGGCGACGTCGCCGGTCGGGTTGGCCTCGACGCCGTACGGGTCGATCTTCTGGTAGCCGGTCATCTTCGACGGCATGAGGCTCAGCGCGATGTCGCCGCCGGCGTCGGGGCCGCCGTAGGCGCCCTGGAGCGCGGAGCGGTCGGCCGCGTACATCACGGCCTTGCGGCAGTGGATGTTGTCGAACGGCTTGACGTCACCGTTGATGTTGGTGAACCAGGTCCGGTCGATCGGGGCCGAGTCGGCGTACTGCTTGACCTTGGGGTCGGTCAGGACCGTCTTGCGGGCGTTGGCCGCGACACCGGTGCTGTTGATCTTGACGTCGATCTTGCCGGAGAGCAGACGCTGGTCGAGGTCGTCCTCGTTCTGGCCGAGCAGCACCTCGATGGAGTCGTTGAGCTGCTTGCGGTTGGGGTCGGTGGCCGGGTCCCAGTTGGGGTTCTTCACGAGCTCGATGCGCTTGGTGAGCTCGTGCGACTTGAACATGTAGGGACCGGTCGAGACCGGGTGCTCCTTGTACTTCGAGCCGGTGTCCTTGGCAGCGGGCACGGGGGCCGTCTGCGGGAGCATGGCGAAGTAGTCGAAACCGCCGTAGGCCTTCTTCAGGTGGAAGACGACGGTGTAGTCGTCAGGCGTCTCGACGGCCTTGAAGTCGTCGAGCTTGTCCTTCATCTTGTACGGGCCGGTGTAGCCCTGCAGGTCCAGCCAGTCGTTGAAGTAGGTCGGGCCGCTGGGCAGGATGTCCTTGTCCAGGGAGCGGGCCACGGCGTACTTGACGTCCTTGGCGGTGACGGGGGTGCCGTCCTCGAACTTGATGCCCTTGCGCAGCTTGTACGTCCACGTCTTGCCGCCGTCGCTGGGCTTGCCCAGGTCCTCGGCCAGGTCGCCGACGAGCTGCAGGCCCTCCTCGCCCGGCACCGGCTTGAACATGGTCAGCGCACGCGTGTAGAAGCGGGAGAAGTTCCAGGCGTAGCCGTAGTACTGGTCACCCGGGTCGACCGAGTCGAAGTCGCCGGGCATGCCCATGTGGAGCGTGCCGCCGGTCTTGTCCGACGGGTTGACGACCTGCGTGACGCCCGCGTTGTACTGGCTGGCGGGCTTGTCGTCACTGCCGCTGCCGCCGGTGCTCTTGCTGCCGCCACCGCCGCCACACGCGGACACGACCACGGCGAGAGTGGCGGTCATCGCCACCGCCGACGCCTTTGATCTTATCTTCATCGACCTGACACACCCCTTGTATCTAGGAGTTGAGAACTTGCTGAAAACTCACGAGGTCTATCGGGCCTTGGGATCGAAGGCGTCCCTGAGGCCGTCACCGAGCAGGTTGAACGCCAGCACGGTGATGAAGATCGCGAGACCGGGGAAGATCATGAAGTTGGGCGCCACCTGATAGTTGTGGACGGCGTCCGACAGCATGCCTCCCCACGTGGGAGTCGGCGGCCGTACGCCCACGCCGAGGAAGGACAGCGCGGCCTCGAACAGGATGTTCGAGGGGATCAGCAGCGTCGAGTAGACGAGGATCGGCGCCAGGAGGTTCGGCAGGATCTCCTTGAACAGGATGGTGTGGTTGCGCGCGCCCAGGCTCCTGGACGCGTCGACGAACTCCCGTTCCCGGAGAGACAGCGTCTGACCTCGGATAATACGCCCTATATAGGGCCAGTTGAAAAACCCGATGATGAACACCAGCAGGCTGATCCTGAGCGTGTCACCCGACAGGCCGAACGCCGTGTCGGGGATGACGCCGGCCAGCGCCAGCGCGAACACCAGCAGCGGGAAGGCCAGGAAGATGTCCATGAGGCGGCTGATGACGGTGTCGACCCAGCCGCCGAAGAAGCCGGCGATCATGCCCATCACGGTGCCGAGCACGACGCAGAGCAGGGTCGCGAAGAACGCGATCAGCAGCGAGATGCGGGCCCCGTACAGGACGCGGCTGAACAGGTCGCGACCCGAGTCCGGCTCCACGCCGAACAGAAAGTCCTTGCTGATGCCCCCGAAGGTGCCCAGCGGCGCTCCGATGGAGGGGTCGAGCTTCTCCCGGTGCCACTCCGCCGGCGGGTGCCCGAACCATGACACCAGCAGCGGGGCGAAGATCGCGACGAGGATGAGCAGCAGGATGACGATGCCGCCGAACATCGCGACGCGGTCGCGCCTGAGGCGCATCCAGGCGATCTGCCCGAGGGAACGGCCCCGGATGACTGAAGACCCCGCCCCCTCAAGAACGGTCTCCGGCCCGGCTTCGACTTCCGAGCCCGGAATATCGAGCGGTGCGGTCATGCCAGTAAGCCCCCTGGATTCCAGACGACGGCGTCCGTGTCGGCGCGGTCCCGGTCAGGGTAGTGCGCCCATGCTTGCATGGACCGCGTGTCGCGGCCCCAGGAGGCAGAATCTATGGCCTGAGCTGCTGTGACTAGTCCCTCTGTGCCCTATGTGGCTCAACTGTGATTGACCAGAAACTCATTCGTATCGATCTTGAGGAGAATGTCTACGAGTCGTCCCGGTTGCGTCTCGGAACTGTGACAGAGCTGGGTTTTGCCGTGCTTTCAGCTGATGCCGCGACGCTTGAGCAGCTCCTCGATGTCGGAGAAGTCGTCGTCGCCCTTCGGTTTCTGCGGCGCGGCGACGGCGGGCCGCTGCGGCTTGGTGGGCGTCTTGTTCGCTGAAGGCGGAATTTCCGGAGCCTCGCCGGCGGTCTTCTTCCGTACAGTCGAGAGCTTCCTGCCCCGGATGACGCCCGACACGACGAACAGCACCGCGGACAGCCCGGCCACGGCGATGCCCGCCCAGACCAGCGGGTTGAGCACGAGCCCGGTGACGAAGCCGACGGCGGTCGCGCCGATGTTCCACAGCGCCTGCAGCGCCCCCGTCAGGTAGGCGGCGACCGGCAGCAACGCCCACGCCGCCACCCGCATGCCCGCCGCCGCTCCCCTGCGCCTGAAGGCCAGGAAGCTGAGCACCAGGCCCACTGCGGTCACGCCCGCGCACAGCGGCAACCAAGCGATCTGTTCGTACATCACGCCGCCCCTCGTATCGACTACGTCTCCATCCTGGCACGCGAAACGCGACCCGCCCCTCCTCCGCGAGGACCACTTGCCCCCTAGGGGTCGTGATCGCCACCAGGCCTTGAGTCGCGGCCTCGCCGGGCCGTGGGAGGGCGCGTGAACAGCCGCCGGGGGCTGCGCCGGAGGGCCACGGACAACCGCCGGGGCCGCGCGGGGGGCCGCCGTCCCGCGCTGCGGGCTCGGGGCCGCAGACAACCGCCGGAGGCTGCGCTGGAGGCCGCCGCCCCGCGCTGCCGCCCGAGGCAGCGCTGGAGGCCGCCGCCCGCCGGTGCCTTTGGGGCAGCCGGTGCTATTGGGGCCGCGGTGCATTTGGGGCAGCCGGTGCGCTCGGGGCCGCTGCCCGGTGCTGCGCTCAGAGCGCCGTCCGTGCGCAGTCGTGCCACCTTCACCCCGCCCCTTCCGGTGTCGACGGACGGCGTCGCGCTCCGGCTCGTACGTGGAGGGGCACGGCGGCGGACGCGGATGTGGAAGGCTGCGGCGGCAGACGCGGTGCGGCGCTATGCAGGGCGGCGAAGTTGCGCGCGATGCGGAGGCGGCGCGACAGGCGGACGGGCGGCGCAGCAGGCGTGCCGGTGCAGGGCCCTTCGGCGGCCCACCCTCGGCTTGGGCGGCGCACGCAGCCCTGCGACCGGCGCGCACGGGGTGCCGGCCAACGGACGGACGGCACGACCGGCGAGCGCGCGGCGCGACCCACGAGCGGGCAGCGCGACCGACAAGCGGGCAGCACGACCCACGCGGGCAGCGCCACCCACGTGGGGCCGGGCGTGAGTGGGGCGGGCGGGGCGGGGTTCAGACCGTGATGAGGGCGCGCAGGTCGGCGACGCCGAGGAGCTCCAGTGACGGGACCACCAGCCGGCCGGGCGCCGGGTCGATGGCCAGCAGGCTCGGGACCGCCACCACCGCGCAGCCCGCCGCCGTGGCGGCCGCGACGCCGTTGGGCGAGTCCTCCAGGACCACGCAGCGCACCGGCTGCACTCCCAGCAGCCGCGCCGCCGTCAGGTACGGCTCCGGGTCCGGCTTGGTGCGCACGACATCGTCGGCCGTGACCACCACGTCGAACCGGTCGCGTCCCACCGCCTTCAGCACCGCGTCCGCGATCTCCTTCAGCGACGAGGTGACCAGACCCACCGGCACGTCCTCGGCCCGCAGCGCGTCGAGCAGTTCGGAGGCCCCGGGCATGACGTGGACGCCCGCCGACAGGCGCCGCACCATCCCGCCGGTCATCCACTCCCGTACGGTCTCGGCGGGCACGTCGGACCCCGACACGGCCAGCATGTAGTCGACCGTGCGCTCCATCGACCCGCCCAGCAGGTGGGCCTGATGGGCGGGCGTCCACGGGGCGCCGAGGCGGGCCATCACGTCCGTCTCGATCTCCAGCCAGACCCGCTCGCTGTCGACCAGCAGCCCGTCCATGTCGAAGAAGACCGCTTCCACAACCGCCCCCGATCAGTAGTGCTTCCCGGCCCGCCGGTGAACGGCGGGCCGCCCTCGGCGCCGGGCACCTTCCCGCAGGTGACACCGTCTCGGCACCGGTCATCCGCCATTCTCCCCGCCCGCCGGTCAACGGCGGGCGAGCGGCGCGGGCAGGTGGGTCAGACGTTGAAGTATTTCGCCTCGGGATGGTGGGCGACCAGCGCGGAGGTGGCCTGCTCGGGGTGGAGCTGGAACTCCTCCGACAGCGTCACCCCGATGCGCTCGGGGTCGAGCAGCTCGAACAGCTGCTTCTGGTCCTCCAGGTTGGGGCAGGCGGGGTAGCCGAACGAGTAGCGGCAGCCCTGGATGTTGACCTTGAGCATGTCGTCGAGCGACTCCTCGCCGCCGATCCCCCACTCCGAGCGCACCCTGGCGTGCCAGTATTCGGCCAGCGCCTCGGTGAGCTGCACCGACAGGCCGTGCAGCTCAAGGTAGTCGCGGTAGGCGTCCTTGGCGAACAGCTCGGCCGTGGCCTCGGAGATCTTCGAGCCCATGGTGGCCACCTGGAAGCCGACCACGTCGACCTCGCCGGAGTCCTTGGCCCGGAAGAAGTCGGACAGGCACAGGTGGCGGTCGCGGCGCTGGCGCGGGAACGTGAAGCGGGTGCGCTCGCCGCCGTTCTCGTCGAGGATGATCAGCGAGTCGCCCTCGGAGACGCACGGGAAGTAGCCGTAGACGACGGCCGCCTCCAGCAGGCCCTCGGTCTGGATGCGGTCGAGCCACATGCGCAGCCGCGGCCGCCCCTCGGTCTCGACCAGCTCGTCGTAGTCGGGGCCGCTGCCGCCCCTGGTGGGCTTGAGGCCCCACTGGCCGAGGAACAGGGCCCGCTCGTCGAGGAAGGCGGCGTACTCGGTCAGCGAGATGCCCTTGACGATGCGGTCGCCGTGGAAGGGCGCGGTGGGGACGGGGTTGTCGGCGGCCACGTCGGAGCGGGCGGGCAGCTCCTCGACGGGGGTGCGCTGCAGCACCGCGCCGGTCTTGACCCGCCGCTCGCGCAGCGGCGGCAGTGTCGCGCCCGCGACGCCGCGCTTGACGGCCATGAACGAGTCCATCAGCCGCAGCCCCTCGAACGCGTCGCGCGCGTAGCGCACCTCGCCCTCGAACAGCTCGGCCAGGTCCTGCTCGACGTAGGCGCGGGTCAGGGCGGCGCCGCCGAGCAGCACGGGGTACTTCTCCGACAGGCCCCTGGAGTTCATCTCCTCCAGGTTCTCCTTCATGATGACCGTCGACTTCACCAGCAGCCCCGACATGCCGATGACGTCGGCCTTCTGCTCGTCGGCGGCCTCGAGGATGGCCGAGACCGGCTGCTTGATGCCGAGGTTGACCACCTGGTAGCCGTTGTTGGACAGGATGATGTCGACGAGGTTCTTGCCGATGTCGTGCACGTCGCCCTTGACGGTGGCCAGCACGATCCGGCCCTTCGTCTCGCCTTCGACGCGGTCCATGTGGGGCTCGAGGTAGGCGACGGCGGCCTTCATCACCTCGGCCGACTGCAGCACGAACGGCAGCTGCATCTGACCCGACCCGAACAGCTCGCCCACGGTCTTCATGCCGTCGAGCAGCACGTCGTTGATGATCTCCAGGGCCGGCCGCTGGTCCAGCGCGGTGTCGAGGTCGGCCTCGAGTCCCTTGCGCTCGCCGTCGATGATGCGCCGCTTGAGCCGCTCCCACAGCGGCAGCGCGGCCAGCTCCTCGGCCTTGCCCGCGCGCATGGCGGCCGCGTCGACGCCCTCGAACAGATCCATGAAGCGCTGCAGCGGGTCGTAGCCCTCGCGGCGCCGGTCGTAGACCATGTCGAGCGCGACCTGGCGCTGCTCGTCGGGGATGCGCGCCATCGGCAGGATCTTGGAGGCGTGCACGATGGCGGAGTCGAGCCCGGCGTTGACGCACTCGTTGAGGAAGACCGAGTTGAGGACCATGCGGGCGGCCGGGTTGAGGCCGAAGCTGATGTTGGACAGGCCCAGCGTGGTCTGCACGCCCGGGTAGCGCCGCTTGAGCTCGCGGATGGCCTCGATGGTCTCCAGGCCGTCGCGCCTGGTCTCCTCCTGGCCCGTGGCGATGGGGAAGGTCAGGCAGTCGACGATGATGTCCTCGACGCGCATGCCCCAGTTGGTGGTCAGGTCCTCGATCAGGCGGGTGGCCACGCGTACCTTCCACTCGGCGGTGCGGGCCTGGCCCTCCTCGTCGATGGTCAGCGCGACGACGGCCGAGCCGTGCTCGCGCACGAGGCGCATGATCCTCTGGAAGCGGGAGTCGGGGCCGTCGCCGTCCTCGTAGTTG
Organism: Nonomuraea sp. NPDC050786; assembly: GCF_040654115.1. Lineage (NCBI taxonomy): Bacteria > Bacillati > Actinomycetota > Actinomycetes > Streptosporangiales > Streptosporangiaceae > Nonomuraea > Nonomuraea sp. NPDC050786. The sequence goes on along the minus strand of NZ_JBFAHJ010000022.1, from coordinate 19,434 downwards.
ACGGAGTTGACGGCGGCGCGGCCGCCGAGCATCTCGAGGCCGGCCTGCAGCACGGCGGGCTCGGTCGAGTCGAGCATGATCGGCAGCGTGGACGCGGTGGCGAACCGGAACGCCAGCTCCTTCATGTCGGCCACGCCGTCGCGGCCGACGTAGTCGACGCACAGGTCGAGCATGTGGGCGCCGTCGCGGGCCTGGTCGCGGGCCATCTCCACGCAGTCGTCCCAGTGGCCCGCCAGCATGGCCTCGCGGAAGGCCTTGGAGCCGTTGGTGTTGCAGCGCTCGCCGATGGCCAGATAGGAGGTGTCCTGCCGGAACGGCACCGTCTGGTAGAGCGAGGACGCGCCCGGCTCGGGGTGCGGGCGGCGCGGCGCGACCTGCTTGCCGCGCACGCGCTCGACCACCTGGCGCAGGTGCTCGGGCGTGGTGCCGCAGCACCCGCCGACCAGCGACAGGCCGTAGTCGCGGGTGAACGTGTCGTGGGCGGCGGCCAGCTCCTGCGCCGACAGCGGGTAGTAGGCGCCGTCGGCCGTCAGCACCGGCAGCCCGGCGTTGGGCATGCAGGAGAGCTTGAGCCGGGAGTGGCGGGCGAGGTAGCGCAGGTGCTCGCTCATCTCGGCGGGGCCGGTCGCGCAGTTGAGGCCCACGATGTCGACGCCGAGCGGCTCGATCGCGGTCAGCGCGGCGCCGATCTCGGAGCCGAGCAGCATGGCGCCGTTGGTCTCGATGGTCACCTGGGCGATGATCGGGATGTCGCGGCCGGAGTCCTCGATGGCCCGCCGGGCGCCGACGACGGCGGCCTTGACCTGGAGCAGGTCCTGGCAGGTCTCGATGATCAGCGCGTCGGCGCCGCCCGCGATCAGGCCCGCCGCGTTGTCGCGGTAGGCGTCGCGCAGGCTCGCGTACGGCAGGTGGCCGAGCGTGGGCAGCTTGGTGCCGGGGCCCATGGAGCCGAGCACGAAGCGCGGCTGGTCGGGCGTGGACCAGTGGTCGGCGGCCTCGCGGGCGATCCTGGCCCCCGCCTCGGAGTATTCGTAGACGCGGTCGGAGATGTCGTACTCGCCGAGCGCGGCGAGGTTGGCGCCGAAGGTGTTGGTCTCGACGCAGTCGACGCCGACGGCGAAGTAGGCGTCGTGGACGCCGCGCACGATGTCGGGCCTGGTGACGTTGAGCACCTCGTTGCAGCCCTCGTGACCGTGGAAGTCGTCGAGCGTGGGGTCCTGGGCCTGGAGCATCGTGCCCATCGCCCCGTCGGCCACGATGACGCGCTGGGACAACACTTCGCGGAAGGACGAGGAGATGCTCATGGGGTAGAGCTTATCGGGTGCGCCTCGAGCGCCACTCGCAAGCGGCTCGCACACGCGTTCACGCGCCGGGGGCCCGCGGTGCGTGGGACCCCGCGCGCTATCGTACTGAGCAGCAATTGACATCGCGTCCAATTGGAGGCTCCATGGCCTACCGCACCGTCGTCGTGGGCACCGACGGCTCGGCCTCCTCCTTCCGCGCCGTCTCCGCGGCGGCGTCCCTGGCCGCGGCGACCGGCGCCACCCTCGTGCTGGCCTGCGCGTACCTGCCCATGCGGGAGAGCGAGCGGGCCGCGGCGGCCGACCGGCTGGGCGAGCTCGCGTACAAGGTGAGCGGCTCCACCCCCGCGGACGACGCCCTGCGGGCGGCGCGCGGGCACGCCGTGTCGGCGGGCGCCGCCGACGTCGTGCTGGCGGCCGAGCAGGGGGACGCCGTGGACGTGCTCGTCGCGCTGGCCGCCAGGCACCGCGCGGACCTGCTCGTGGTGGGCAACCGCGGGCTCAACAGCCTGGCGGGGCGGCTGCTGGGGTCCGTGCCGTCCGCCGTCTCCCACCGCGCCTCGTGCGACGTGCTGATCGTCCACACTACGGACGGCGGCCGCTGACGCGCGCCCGTGTGTGTGAGGCCCGCGACGTCGATCCAGCTACCGCGCCCGCGCGGGTGAGGCCCGCGACGTCGATCCGCGGCTGTCACGGGCCGGCGCGCGGGTGAGGCCCGCGCGGGATCGGGTGTACCGCGGCCCTCGGCGGGGGACGAAAGGCGGCGCGGTACGCGGGCGCGCCCGGCATGGCGAGGCCCGGGTTCGCGGAGAGATCGGTGACGCTGACTCCTCCTGACCGCATAGGCTTAGCGAGACGATGGAGAGAGGAGGCGACACGTGATAGAGCTCGAAGGGCTCCCCGAGCTCGTGGACCCCGTGCTCATAGCCGCGTTCGAGGGGTGGAACGACGCGGGTGAGGCTTCCAGCGGTGTGATCGCCCATCTCGAGTCGGCGTGGAAGGCCGAGCCGCTGGTCGCGCTCGACCCCGACGACTACTACGACTTCCAGGTGACCCGGCCCGTCGTGGAGATGAACGACGGGCTGACGCGCTCCATCGTCTGGCCGACGACGCGGCTGCTGCGCGCCCGCCCGCCGGGCCTGGAGCGCGACGTCGTGCTGCTGCGCGGCATCGAGCCCAACATGCGCTGGCGCTCGTTCTGCGCCGACATCATCGAGGTCTGCCGCGAGCTCGGCGTCGAGCTGGCCGTGATGCTGGGCGCGCTGCTCAACGACTCGCCGCACACCCGGCCCGTGCCGATCCTCGGGAGCGCGACGGACGCGGGGCTCGCGCGCTCGACCAACCTCGAGCTGAGCCGCTACGAGGGCCCGACGGGCATCGTCGGGGTGCTGCAGCACGCGTTCGGCGAGGCGGGCCTCGACGCCGTCTCGCTGTGGGCGTCGGTGCCGCACTACGTCGCCCAGCCGCCCAACCCGAAGGCGACGCTGGCGCTGCTGCGCCGCCTGGAGGACCTGCTGGAGATCCCGATGCCCCTGGGCGACCTCGACGAGGAGGCCCGCGCATGGGAGCGCGGCGTCGACGAGCTGGCCTCCCAGGACAGCGAGGTCGCCGAGTACGTCAAGGAGCTGGAGGAGCGCAAGGACGCCGCCGAGCTGCCCGAGGCGAGCGGCGACGCGATCGCGGCCGAGTTCGAGCGTTACCTCAGGCGCAGAGATCGGGACACTGACAGCTAACGCTCAGCGACAAAATCCGCCATTTTTTCGGGATTTCGAGTAATAATCAGGGCCAACACCATGTGCAGCACCTTGGGACTGCCTGATTCAATCGACAAGTCCTGAAAAACTCGGCTTCGCGCCGTGATGCCTACTCAACTGACCGCGCACGTTAGGCACGCCATGGCGACTTCCCCTGTAGACCCGCACCACAGAAGTCAGGACACCAGGCGCCGCGTCCTCGAGATGGCCGTCTCCCTCCGGGAGGACCGCCCCGGCGGTTCCGTGGACCACTTCCTCGCTCTGCTGCAGGACCGGCTCCCGTTCTGGCTGAGCATTCTCCACGATCTTTCCCACCGCGTCGGGAAAGGGTGCGTAGCGGATAATCTCCTCCCCGTTGCGCGAGCAGGTATCGAGTACTACATCGACGTGCAGAGCGCGGCGCTGCCCGCTTTCACCTCGCCCAACGTGACGGTCCGCTTCCGCGAGGCCGTCCGGGACACGGGTCTCGGGCCGCGTACCGAAACGGCGCCGCTGGCGGCGTACCTGGCGGCCGAGCAGGAGCTGGGCCGGGTGGGCCCGGACGTGGACCCCGAGGCGAGCGCGCGGCTGCTGATCGCGGGCTGCTTCCACCGGGCCTACATCGAGATGTTCATCGGCGGCGACGCGGGCCCGTCCCTGGACGCCAGCGCCGTGGAGATCGTGCGGGAGCTGCGACTGGAGCCCGTCCCCGCCTGACGCCGGCGGTCCTTGACGACGCCACCTCTAGGGCTACACTGATCGTCAGTACAACTGATGATTTGTGGAGCTGACCATGATTCTGATCACCGGCGGGCTGGGCTTCATCGGCACGCACACCACCCGGGCCCTGCTCGACCTCGGCGAGTCCTGCCTGCTCGTCCAGCGCAGGCCCGCCGTGGTGCCTGAGAGGTTCGCGGGCGAGCCCGTCGTCGTCGAGCAGGCCGATCTCACCGACGAGTCGGCGCTGCTGGAGCTCGGCAAGCGCCACGAGATCACCGGCATCGTGCACCTCGCCGGCTCCATGCCGTGGCCGCCCGGCGCGTACGAGCCGCTGGAAGGCGCGGACAGGGCCCTGCGTAGCCTCCTGAACGTGTTCCGGGCCGCGGGCGAGTGGCAGGTGGCGCGGGTCGGCGTGGCCAGCACGATCGGCGTGTACGGCGGCGTCACCGGCCGGCTCGCCGGCGAGGGCGCGCTCAAGGAGGACGTGCCGCTGCCGATGACGGCCGCCCACCCGATCCCGGCGTTCAAGAAGATCGGCGAGCTGCTCGGCGACCACCTCGCCGGGACCATGGGCCTCGACGTGGTCAACTACCGCATCGGCGCCGTCTGGGGGCCGCTCGGCCACCCCGTGTCGCCGTTCTTCCCCGCGCCCCAGCTCGTGCACGCCGCCGCCCGCGGCGCCGAGCCCGATCTGTCCACGCTGCGCGCCGGAGCGCACCTGGGCGACGGCATCGACCTGTGCTACGCCGAGGACTGCGGCCGCGCGATCGCGCTGCTCCAGCTCGCCGGCCGGCTGGGGCACCGCACGTACAACGTGGGCTCCGGGCGGCTGACGACCAACGGGGAGGTCGTCGCGGCGATCAGGAAGCTGGTCCCCGACGCCCGCGCCGACCTCCCCGAGGGCCGCGACCCCGCGCCCGCGTTCTGGCTCGACACCACCCGGCTGCGCGAGGACACCGGGTTCGAGCCCGCGTACGACACCGAGCGGGCCGCCGCCGCCTACCTCGCGTGGCTGCGCGCGGGTAACGAGCGCTGAGCGAGGCACTCGCCGGACGGGACGATCGCGGCCGACATGTTGCGCTCCATCATGCGCAGCGCCGCCCGCCCCAGGTCCTCGTGGATCGCCGCCACGCAGTCGGGCGGCACCGTGATCGAGAACTCCCGGATGTAGGCGTCCAGCGCGCTGTACAGGATGCACTGCTCGGTCACCTGGCCGGTCAGCAGCACCGTCCGCACGTCCCGCTGCCGCAGCACGTACTCCAGCGACGTCCCGTAGAAGGCGCTGTGGCGCACCTTGGGCAGGAACGCGCAGTCGGCGGGCGGCGCGACCGGCTCGACGAGATCGGGGCGGGCGCCTTTGAGCGCCCGCGCCACGATGTCGTCCCTGGTCGCGGCGAAGTCCCCGTAGTTGTCGTTGACGTAGATCAGGTCCACGTCGTCCCGGTCGCGCGCCCGGCCGATCAGCTCGGCCAGCCGGGGCACGACGGGCTCGACGCCCCGCTGCAGTTGCTCGGCGTCCTGGTGCTGGTAGGGGGTGAGCATGTCGACGACGACCAGTGCGGTCCGCGGCATGCTCAGACCTGGACCTGCTCGCGCCGCTCGGCGGCGGCCAGCTCGGCCGAGAACCACTCGATGGTACGGCGCAACCCTTCGGCGGCGGGCACCTGCGCCCGCCAGCCGAGCCGCTCGGCGGCCAGCGTGGTGTCGGGGCGGCGGACCTTCGGGTCGTCGGCGGGCCGGTCGATGAACTCGATCTCCGACGACGAGCCGGCCAGGTCGCGGATCATCGTGGCCAGCTCCAGCATGGTCAGCTCGTCCGGGTTGCCGATGTTGACGGGCCCGGCGAAGTCGCTGCGGGCCATGGCGAGGATCCCGGACACGGTGTCGTCCACGTAGCAGATGGAGCGCGTCTGCGAGCCGTCGCCGGTGATCGTGATGGGCTCGCCCTTCAACGACTGCCGGATGAACGTCGGGATGGCCCGGCCGTCGAAGGGGCGCATGCGCGGCCCGTACGTGTTGAAGATGCGCACGATCCCGGTGTCGGTGCCGCGCGAGTGCCGGTAGGCGGTGGTCAGGGACTCGGCGAAGCGCTTGGCCTCGTCGTAGACGCTGCGCGGGCCGACCGGGTTGACGTTGCCCCAGTACGTCTCGCGCTGCGGATGCTCGAGCGGGTCGCCGTACACCTCGCTGGTGGAGGCGAGGACGAACCTGGCGCCCTTCTCCCTGGCCAGGCCCAGCGCGTGCAGCGTGCCGACGCTGCCGACCCGCAGGGTCTCGATCGGGTAGCGCAGGTAGTCGGCCGGCGAGGCGGCCGAGGCGAAGTGCAGGACGAGATCCAGCCGGTCGGGCACGTGCACGTACCCGGTCAGATCGCACTCGATGATCCGGAACTCGGGCCGGTCGATCAGGTGCTCGACGTTGCGCGGGCCGCCGGTGAGGAAGCTGTCCATGCAGATCACCTCCGCACCCTCCGCCAGCAGCCGCTCGCACAGATAGGAGCCGAGGAACCCGGCGCCCCCGGTGACCAGAGCCCTCATGATGTGACCTCCAAGACAGCGTCGACGACTTCGGAAACCTCGATCTTCAGCAGTCCGGGGTCGGGCCGCAGCCCGTGCGGATCCCCGTTCCTGCCCGCCCACAACGCCACGTGGCGCCAGCCGGGCGGCGGCCCCCACAACGCGGGTGACACCGGCCCGAACAGCACCACCGACGGCACGCAGAACGCCGTCGCCAGGTGCGCGACGCCGGTGTCCCCGCAGATCACCAGCCGCGCCTTGCTCACCAGGTCGATCAGGTCGGCGAGGCCGGTCCGCCCCGCCAGCATCCGCTCGGCGGGCAGGCCCGCCAGCCGGGCGACCTCAGCGGCGATCGGCACCTCCTCGGCGTTGCCGGTGACGACCACGTCGTCGAGCGCCGCCGCCACTTCGGCGAACCGCTCGGGCGGCCAGCGCCGCGCGGGATAGGCGGCCCCCGGATGGACGATCGCGGGCCCCGTACGGTCGGAGATGCCGAGCGTCAGGTCCGCGGGGTCGGTCGGGATGCCGTGCCATTCCAGCAGCCCGCACCAGCGCCGGACCTCGTGCACGCCCTCCGGGTACGGCGGGCCGGTGCCGAAGCTGATCAGCCGGCCCGGGTCGGTGCGGCGCAGCGCCTCGATGCTCTGCGGCCCCTTGCCGTGCAGGTTCACCGCGATGTCGGGCCGCTCGAACGGGACGGGTCCGGGACCCGACACGTCGATCTGGTCGTCCACCGCACCGGTCAGCGGCAGCAGGGGCTCCAGCGCCCGCGGCGCGGCCAGCGTGATCCGGTGCCCGGGGAAGGCCTGGCGCAGCGCCCGCAGTGCGGGCACGGCCGTGAGCAGGTCGCCCAGGCCGAGCCCGCGCAGGACGACGAGTTCTAGGGCCATGACGTCTCCGTGGACGGGCAGACGACGAGCTCTCTCACCTCGCATCCGACCGGCTGCCGCAGTGCGAAGACGACGCTCTGGGCGACGTCGGCAGGGTCGTTCAGCCCGGCTTCGGGGCCCGGCTTGTACTGGTCGGGCCGGCCGTCGAAGAAGGCCGTGCGCATGCCGCCCGGGACGAGCAGTGTCACGCCGACCTCGCCGCGCAGCTCGACGGCGAGGGCTCTGGTGAGGCCGACGACGCCGAACTTCGACGCCGAGTACGCCGAGGCGTCGCTGAGCGGCCGCAGCCCGAGCGTGGACGCGCAGGTGACGATCTTGCCGCGGGTGTGCTTCAGGTACGGCAGCGCCGCACGCACGATCGAGGCGGTGCCGAGCAGGTTCACCCGGATGACCCGCTCCCAGTCGTCGGCCGGGACGTCCTCCAGCCGCCCACAGGCGTCGATGCCCGCGGCGGTGACCACGCCGTCCAGTCCGCCGGCCCGTTCGGCCAGCTCGCGTACCGCCCGCTCGGCCTCCCCCCGGTCGGCGAGGTCGGCCGTGACGTGCTCGAAGGGCCGGCCGGGCGGCTGCTTGTCGACGACCAGCGCCCGCCAGCCCTCCTTCTCCACGGCTTCGGCGGTGGCCAGGCCCAGCCCGGAGGCTCCCCCGGTGATCAAAATATTCACTGGATCTCCCTGATCAGATTCGTTGTCGAACGTCCCGGCAGCGTGCTCAGCACGACGGTCTCCGCGCCGATCGCGGCCAGGACCTCGGATTCGGGCAGCTCCTCCCCCTCGTAGTCGCCGCCCTTCACCCACACGTCGGGGCGCAGCAGCTCGATGGTGCGGGCCGGGGTGTCCTCGTCGAACACCAGCACCGCGTCCACGCAGCCCAGCGCCCGCAGCACCTCGACCCGGTCGCGCACGTCCACGATGGGCCTGGACGGGCCCTTCAGCCTGCGTACCGAGGCGTCGGAGTTGACGCAGACGACGAGCGCGTCGCCCAGCGCCCTGGCCCGCCGCAGCAGGCTCACATGCCCGGCGTGCAGCAGGTCGAAGCAGCCGCCGGTGGCGATCAGGCGACCGCCGTAGGCGCGGGTGAGCCTGGCGACCTCGAGGGCCGTGCGCGGCCGGTCGCCGAGCCGCTGTTCGTGGACCTTCACGCCGGCCGACCCGCCGCGCTCCACGAAGCGGGAGGCCTCGCCGACGCCGATGATGACCGCCTCCTGGATGCCGGAGCCGTCGCGCAGCGCGTTCGCGGCGGCGGAGGCGAGCCGGTCGCCCGCGCCGCAGGCGTCGCGGTTGCCGGCCAGGACCGGCGGCGGGATCTGGGTGAGCGGGCCGCCCTGGATGGCGAGCGCGGCCCCGTGCTCGCCGGTCGTGACGGCCACCGCGCCGGCCCGCAGCTCCCGCACCAGGCGGCGGGCCGCCTGGTCGGGGCCGTGGTAGCCGGACCGGCAGAGCGTCCTCGCCTCCGCCTCGCTCGGTGTCAGCAGCGCGCAGCCGGGCATCGGCTGGGCGCCTTTGGGGTGCGGGTCCCACACCACCGGCACGTCGGCGTCGCGCAGCAGCTCGCGGGCCATCCTGGCCACGCCCCTGCCGTAGTCGGAGACCAGCACCGCGCCGGCCTGCTCGACGGCCCGCGCGGCCTCCTCCGAAGGGGCGTACCTGGCGGTGCCGTCCCCGGAGTCCAGCCGGACGAGGGTCTGGCCGCGCGCCCTGACCCGGGTCTTGCGTACGGTGCCGCCGCGCAGCGGCAGGCGTACCAGATCGAGCTCCTCCGACAGCAGGCCGCACAGGCGGCGGCCGTCGGGGTCGTCGCCGATCGCCGTGATCAGCACGACGTCGGCGCCGTCGCGGGCGGCCAGCAGCGCCGCCAGCCCCGCCCCGCCGGGCCGGGCCTGCTCGGCGGAGACGTCCACCACGGGGACGGGGGCGTCGGGGCAGAGCCGGTCGGTGTCGCCCTCGACGTCCACGTCCAGCAGCGTGTCCCCGATGACGACGAGCGGGCCCGTGGTGCGGGGCGCCGTCATAGTGCCTCCTCGACCGCGTCGCACAGCAGGTGGATGAGGGCGAGGTGGACCTCCTGGACCGTGGCCGTCTCCTCCCCCGGTACGGCGACCGCCTCGTCGCAGAGCTCGGCCAGCGGGTTCGGGGCGGGCCCTGTCATGGCCCAGGCGAGGAGGCCGGCCTCGTGCGCGGCTCCGGCCGCGGCCAGCACGTTCGGGCTGGTGCCGCTGGTGGACAGGCAGAGCAGCACGTCGCCCGGCCTGCCGTGGGCGCGCACCTGGCGGGCGTAGACCGCCTCGGCGCCGAAGTCGTTGGCGATCGCCGTCAGCGACGAGCCGTCGGCGTGCAGCGGGATCGCCGCGTACGGCTGCCTGTCGTCCCTGAACCGGCCGACCAGCTCGGCCGTCAGGTGCTGTGCCTCCGCGGCCGAGCCGCCGTTGCCGCAGGCCAGCAGCCTGCCCCCGGCGGACAGGACGCCGGCCAGCTTCCCGCCCCAGGCCCGGACGGTGACCGCCTGGTCATCGACCTTCTCCAGGGTCGTCCAGAGCTTTTCCAGATGTGCGTCCACGATCAACCCCCCAGAGCGGCCAGGCGGCATACCTTGCCGTCGATGACTTGCGTGTACACGGCCTCGGTCAGCTCGGCCACGCGCGGCCAGCCGTATCTGTGATGCGCCCTGCGCGCCCCCGCCGCGCCGAGCGCCGCCCGTTTGTCCGGATTGCCGAGGAGGTCGCGCAGCGCCCTGGCCAGAGCCCTCGGGCGGCGCGGCGGCACCAGCACGCCGCAGCCGGCGACGGTGTCCAGGTGCCCGCCGACCGCCGAGGCCACGACCGGCACGCCGCACGCCATCGCCTCGACCGGCACCATGCCGAACGGCTCGTACCACGGCACCGTCACCACGACGTCGGCCGAGCGCATCAGCGCCGGCACCTGCTCGCGCGGCACGCTGCCGATCACGTGCACCCGTTCGTCGAGCCCGTACCCCTGGGCCAGCTCGCGCAGCCTGACCGCCTCGTCGTCGTCCTCGCTGCCGCCCGCGATCACCAGCTCCGCGCCGGAGACCTGGCGCAGCGCCCTGATCACGGTGTCCACGCCCTTGCGCGGCACCATCCGGCCGATGCAGAGGATCATCTTGTCCGCGGTGCGCGGCGCCACCGGCCCCTCGGGGCAGAACGCCCCCAGGTCCACCCCGCACGGCACCACCGTGATGCGCTGCTCGGGGATGCCCATCGCGCGCAGCTCGTTCACCTCGTCGCGGCAGGTGGCCAGCACGGCGTCGGCGCGCTTGCCGATCTCGCACTCGGTGGGGATGCGGTGCGCGGGGCTGGTGTCGGCGTCGCCCTGCCAGCGCCGCTTGACCGTGCCCAGCGCGTGGAACGTCTGCACCACCGGCACGCCGTCGGCCGCCTGCAGCGCGGCCTGGCCGCTCATCCAGAAGTGCGCGTGCACGACGTCCGGCGGGTTCGCGGCCCAGCGGTCGGCCAGGCGCTCGGTGAACTCCGCCATGTACGGGGGCAGCTCGTCCTTGGGAAGGGGGGACGGGGGGCCGGCCGGGATGTACTCGACCGTGACGCCCGGCGCCATGGTCACCGACTCGGGTTGCCGCTCGGATGAGCGCCGGGTGTGCACGACGATCGTGTGCCCGCGGTCGGCCAGCGCGAGCGCCAGGGCGGCGACGTGGACGTTCTGGCCGCCCGCGTCTACACCGCCGATCGCCGCCAGCGGATCCGCGTGCTCGGAGATGAGATCGACTTTCACGGAGTCAGCTCCCTCACTGCCTTGACCACCTGCTCACTTGTCACCTGGGACAGGCACGGGTGTCCGGGTACCGGGCAGACGCGCGCCCTGCTTGCGCGGCAGGGCGCTTCCTGGTCGCCGAGCAGCACCGTGGGCACCCCGTACGGGGCCCACCGCGCCGCGGGGACGACGGGGGCGAACAGGCTCACGACCGGGGTGCCGACCGCCGCGGCCAGGTGCGCGGGGCCGGTGTTGCCCGCCACGAGCACGCCGGCGCGCTCGATCACGGCGGCCAGTTGGGCGAAAGTGGTCACGCCGCCGAGGTCGGCCGCGAGGTCGCCGGCCACGTAGGCGGTGAGATCACGTTCTGTGCCGGTCACGACGACCTGGTGCCCGTCTTCGACGAGCTCCCGCACGGTCTGCCGGTGCCGGTCGGCCGGCCAGGTTCGTGCGGGGGCCGATGTCCCGGGGTGCACCACGACATACGTGCCTTTGCCGGCATCGGCGCCGACGTCAAGCAGGTGCCCTATTTCTTTACCTATATCCGGCAATGGCCGCTGAACTGCGAGTTTGCCGTCATCGCCCTCCGGCAGTTCGAAGCCCGCCGCCCTGGCGACCGCCAGCATCCGCTCCGCCTCCGGCACGTCGACGCTCTCGTCCACGACGTGCCGGACGTCCAGGAGCGAGCCGGGATAGTCGTTGCTGATGGCGCTGATCCTGCGGACGCCCGCCAGCCTGAGCAGGAGCGCCAGCGGGAGCGCCGACTGGTGGAACGAGGTGAGGATCACCGCCTCGTCGACGTCGGCGAGCTTGGCCACCAGCTCGGCGACCTGGCCTTTGCTGACGGACTGCGGGGTGTGGTCGATCCACGGGGCCCGCCATTCGATGACCTGATCCACGCCGGGCAGGAGCTCGGCGGCCTGCCTGCCGTTCGGGCCGGCCAGGAAGACGAGCTCGCGGGCCAGCGTGCGCACGGCCCTGACCGCCGGGCCGCTCAGCAGCACGTCGCCCGCGTCGTCCAGCCGCGCCACCAGCACCCGGCCCCGGTCCTGCGCGTCCCGGCGCCGCTCGGGCCGGGCCGCCGCCGCGGTGGCGGGCTCGTGCGCGGCTTCGGCGGTGGTCACGCGCGTGGCCGCCTCCGCCGCCTCCGCCGTCTTGCACCGCCTCGGACCGCAGAGCGTTCCAGGCATGCGAGCGCTCATCGACGCGCCCTCCATTCCCCTCGCAGCCGGTGCACGCAGGCGACCGGCGGGATCACGACGCTGGTGACGACCATCCGCCACATTTCCTCGGGGGTACGGGGGCCCGGCGCGATGCGCCGCCACGCGAACTCGGCGGTCATCGCGGCCCACGCGGCCCCGGCCAGCGCGGCCAGCGCCGCCGCCTGCCGGGACCCCGAGCCTCGTCCGCCGTCGCCGGACCGCTGGATCAGCGGGCCGACCAGTCGAGGGGCCGGCCGGCTGCCCTGCCGGCCGAGCATCCGCCCACCGGCTCGCCCCGACCACGCATCGGCTCGTGCCAGGGCGCGGCGGGCGGCGCGCCCGTCGAGCGAGGCAGACAGCCCTCCCCCGCGCCACGCGCGCAACCGCTCGAGAGGCGCTGGGCCGCGCCATGCGCGCAGCCGCCCCAGAGGCCCTGCCATGCGCGATGCGCGCAGCTGCCCAAGAGGCTTCGCCATGCGCGATGCGCCAAGTTGCCTGAGAGGGCCAGGCCCGCCCCCTGCGCGCAGCCGCCCCAGAGGCCCTCCCCCGCGCCATACGCGCAGCCGCCTCAGAGAGCCAGCCCCGCGCGATGCGCGCAGCCGCCGTGCCAAAGGCCCGGCCTGGCGCCATATGCGGAGCCGCCTGAGAGGCAGCGCCCCGCGCGCCGCGCGTAGCCACCCGGGAGGCCGTCCGCCGGACCGGCCGGTCAGCCGTCCGCCGAAGAGCCCGCCGGAGGGATCGCCCCGGCGGCGGGCGCGGGCGGCGGCGGTCGCGGCCAGGGTCAGGGCGGTGAGGGCGGCGGCCGTGGTGGCGGCGTGCACCCTCAGGCGGCCCCGGCCCCCGCCGATGGCCTCGCGCCAGCCGGGTCCGTGCAGGCGGCGCATGAGGGCGTCGTCCGCGTTGCCCCGCTGGAAGCGCACGCTCGCCCAGAACCCGTCGTCGCGCACCGGATGCGTCGTCACCCGGTCGCCCTTGACGAGCCGGTGCCCCGCCCGCGACACCCGCAGCGCCAGGTCGGCGTCCTCCCGGTACGCCCGGGGGAAGCGATCGTCGAACCCCCCGACCGACTCCAGCACCGACCGCCGGTAGGCCATGTCCGCGGTCACCCAGAGCGCGTCGGCGAGACCGGCGGTGTGCCGCTCCGCGTCGGTGGGCCGCCGGTTCTCAGGCAGCGGCACCTCGATGCGCCCCTGGCTGCCGGCCACGTCGTCGGGCAGGTCGGCCAGGTCCTTCATGACCGCCTCGGCCCAGCCGGGCGACGGGACCACGTCGTCGTCCAGGAACACCACCCAGGGCGTGGTCGCGGCCCGCCATCCGGCGTTGCGCGCCGCCGCGGGCCCGCGCCCGCCGGAGCGGACGATCCGGACCGGACCGGGTACGGAGAGCTCGGCCCCGGGGGTGTCGTCCACCACGATCACCGGCACGCCGGAGCCGACGCCCGCCAGCGTGTCGCGCAGCGTGGGCCGCCCGACGGTGGGGATCACCACGGTGATCACGATGCGAACACCTCCCCGCGCCGCACCAGGTACGGCCCCAGGGCGAGCACGTCCACCGGCGAGGATCCGAAGCACTCCAGCGCGTCACGGGGATCGTCGACCATGGGCCGCCCGGCGGTGTTGAGGCTCGTGTTGACCACCACGGGCAGCCCCGTACGCGCCTCGAACTCGCTCAGCACCCGCGCCATCAGCGGATGGGCGCCGGGCGAGACGGTCTGGACGCGCGCGGTCCCGTCCACGTGCACCACCGCGGGGATGCGCGGCGCCCAGTCCGGGTGCACGTCGTGGACGAACAGCATGTACGGCGAGGGCACCGGCCCCCGCCCGAAGATCTCGCGGGCCCGCGACTCCAGCACCATCGGCGCGATGGGCCTGAACTGCTCGCGCCCCTTGACGTCGTTGAGCCGCTCGGTGTTGCGCGCGTGCCCGGGATGGGCCAGCAGGGACCGGTGCCCGAGCGCCCGCGGCCCGTACTCCGACCGCCCCTGGAACCAGGCCACGATCTTGTCGGCGGCCAGTTCGGCGGCCACCGCGGCGGCCAGGTCGGCCGGCCGGGTGTGCGGCACGCGGGCCACGTCCAGCCAGGCGCCCAGCTCCTCGTCGGTGAAGCCGCGCCCGAGCGCCGCGCCGGGCATGGGCCCGGCCGGCTCGCCGTGGACCTGGGCGAGGTGGAGCGCCCCGCCCAGCGCGGTGCCGGAGTCGCCCGCCGCCGGCTGCACCCACCCCTCGTCGAACGGCCCCTCGTCCAGCAGGCGCGTGTTGGCCACGCAGTTCAGCGCCACGCCGCCGGCCAGGGCGAGCCGTCGCTCGCCGGTGCGCTCGTGCAGCCAGCGCACCAGCTCCAGCAGCACCTCCTCCAGCCGGGCCTGCACGCTGGCGGCCAGGTCGGCGTGGTCGGAGGTCCAGGGGGCGCCCTTGCGCAGGGCCTTGGCGTAGACGTTCCAGTCGACCGGCTCGACGCGGAACCCGCCGTCGCCGGTCGTGTAGATCACCTCGCGCAGCGCCTCCAGGTGCCGCGGCCGGCCGTACGAGGCCAGCGCCATGACCTTGTACTCGTCGCTGGAGCGCAGGAAGCCCAGATGCTGGGTGACGTCCTCGTACATCAGGCCGAGCGAGTGCGGCAGCTCCTGGGCGGCCAGCACCTCCAGGTCTCCGTCCCGATAGCGGCCCGCCAGGTGCGAGACGTTCTCGCCCCGGCCGTCGCAGACCAGCACCGCGCAGTCGCGCCAGGGCGAGGCCAGCCCCGCCGAGGCGGCGTGCGCCACGTGGTGCGGCACGTAGGTGACCTGGCCGGGGTCGAGTCCGGGCAGCGCCGTGGCGAGGAACGCCGGAGCGCGTACGGCGTACCTGGTGCGCAGGTCCTCCCAGTCGCCCTCGGGCCGCTGCACGACCAGCGACGGGTCGTAGGAGTAGGCGACGGCGTCGATGTCCTCCGGGGAGAGCCCCGCCTCGCGCAGGCACCAGGCGGCGGCCTGCTCGGGCAGTTCCCATGCGGAGAAGGCCAGCGGGCGCTTGCCGTGCTTGCGGCGGCTGAAGCGCTCCTCCTCCGCCGCGGCCACGATCTTCCCGTCGACCACCAGGGCGGCGGCCGGGTCGTGGAAGATCGCGTTGATGCCGAGAAACCTCATCTGTCCTCCCCAGAAGATGTCGAGAACCGCTACCGAGAGAAGCGACTCCCAAACCTGGCCCAGCCCGAGGAGGTGGGGAAACAGGCGTAGCCGCCTGGGATTCGTCACTCTAAGTAGTTGTTTGCAGGGTCAGGCCCCGGGTAGCTGGCGGACACGCGACGGAGGTGAAAGGTGTTCGAAAAGCGACGTCCCGGCGCCGTGCTCTTCGACAGGGACGGGACCTTGATCAGGGACGTGCCGTACAACGGCGACCCGGCCCTCGTCGAGCCCATGCCGGGTGCGATGGACGCGGTGGCCCGGCTCAGACGGGCCGACGTGCCGGTGGCCGTGGTCACCAATCAGTCGGGCGTGGCCAAGGGCCTGCTGTCCGCGGACGAGATGGACCAGGTGAACGCCAGGGTGGAGGAGCTGCTCGGCCCGTTCGACGCGTGGGCGATCTGCGTGCACGACGACGCCGACGGCTGCACCTGTCGCAAACCCGCGCCGGGGCTCGTGATCAGGGCCGCGGCCATTCTGGACGTCAGCCCCCGCGACTGCGTGGTCGTGGGCGACATCGGCAGGGACATGGACGCGGCCAGGGCCGCCGGAGCCAGGGGCATCCTGGTGCCGACCCAGCAGACGCGGCTGGAGGAGGTAGAGCAGGCCGCCGAGGTCGCGGACGACCTGACCGACGTCGTGGACCGCGTGCTGAGCGACATGGACGGCCCGGTGCCGGCCGCCTCGGCGCCGTGGGCGCGGGCGCTGGGCTGGAGCCGCTGGTGAGGATCCTCATCTGGCATGTGCACGGCTCGTGGATCAGCGCCTTCATCAGGGGCGATCACGAATACGTCCTGCCGCTCGTCCCCGGCCGTGGTCCCGACGGCCGGGGACGGGCCCAGACGTTCGACTGGCCGGAGAGCGCTCGCGAGGTGCCCTTCGACCGGCTCCGCCACGAGCCCGTCGACGTGGTCGTCTACCAGCGCCCGCACGAGATCGAACTGGCCCGCGAGTGGCTCGGCCGCAACGTGCCCGGCGTGTACGTGGAGCACAACACCCCGGCGGGCGACGTGCCGCGCACCCGGCACCCGCTGGCCGACCAGAGCGACATCACGCTGGTGCACGTCACCCACTTCAACGAGCTGTACTGGGACAACGGCCGCGCCCGCACCCGCGTCATCGAGCACGGCGTCCCCGACCCCGGCCACCTGTACACGGGCGAGCTGCCCAGGGCGGGCGTGGTGGTCAACGAGCCAGTACGCCGCACCAGGGTCGCCGGGACCGACCTGCTGCCGCGCTTCGCCGAGCGGGTGCCGCTCGACGTGTTCGGGATGAAGGTGGACGGGCTGCCGTACGGCACCTATGAGGACCTGCCGCAGCACGTCATGCACGCCGAGCTGGCCCGGCGCCGGGTCTACCTGCACCCCTACCGGTGGACGTCGCTCGGGCTCGCCCTCATCGAGGCCATGACCCTCGGCCTGCCCGTCGTCGCGCTGGCCGCCACCGAGGCGATCGAGGCCGTGCCGCAGGAGGCCGGCGTGCTCTCCACGAAGGTGAACGTGCTGGCCGACGCGCTGCACGCGTTCGTGGCGGACCCGGAGGGCGCCGCGCAGGCGGGCAAGGCCGCGCGGGCGGCGGCGCTGGCCCGCTACGGGCTCGGCCGGTTCCTGGCGGACTGGGATCGGCTGCTCGCCGAGGTATGAGAGCTGGTCGAGTGGGTAGGCGCGAACGTCATGATGATGTTCAACTGGTCAAGAAGGGCCGCCTGCCTCGACTTGGACCCCGAACTGTTCTTCCCGATCTCCGCCGAAGGGCCGAGCCAGTCTCAGGTTGAGCAGGCCAAGCATGTGTGCGCCGGCTGCCCCGTACGTGAGCCGTGCCTGGAGTACGCGCTGGACACCAGGCAGGCCTACGGCGTGTGGGGCGGCACCGATCCCGTGCAGCGAAGGGAGCTGAGCCTGACCCTGGCCCATCAGAAATAGGCTCATCACAGGTGACTCAGGTCGGCAGGGCCTCCGCGAGAAAGCGTTCGCGCTCGGCCGCTTCGAGGTGATCGCTGAACAGCACGCCGTCGAGATGGTCGGTTTCGTGCTGCAGCACCCGGGCCAGCACCCCCAACGCGCGCACCGTCACGGGCTTGCCGAACATGTCGCGGCCACGCGCCGTGACCATGTAGGAACGTTCCAGTGGCCACCACACCCCCGGCGCCGACAGACACGCCTCGTCGGCGGTCACCCGGCGCTCCGACAGCTCCAGGCGTGGATTGACCAGATGGCCGGACTTGCCGTCGTACGAGTAGACCACCACCCGTACCGGCTCCCCGATCTGCGGCGCCGCCAGGCCCGCCCGGCCCGCGCCCGCGCGCATCGTGGCGGTCAGCGCCTTCACCAGTTGCCGCAGCTCACGGTCGAAGTCTTGGACCGGCGCCGCGACCGAGCGGAGCACCGGATCATCGAACGTGCGAATAGGCCGGACCGTCACCCGTAACTCCCCGATAGGCGGCGTCGTCACGCTGAACGTTTCCCGCGACCGCGCCTCGCCAATCCCCAAAGCTCTGCCATGTAGCACAGCGGTAACAGAAGAGACCCGTGGGCGAAACCACCCCAAAGCAGTATCGGAGGGTGATCTCACTTGTGTCACACGTGCCTGTGATGCCTGGCCGGGTGCTCGGGGCCCGGCCAGGCATCACCGACTACCTGGAGGTGCCGGCATGAGCGCGCTTGCCCTTGACGGCGGGTCTTCCCCGGAGACGGCGCCCGACGCCCTGGCGGGCTTCACGGTCGGGGTGACCGCGACGAGGCGGCGGGAGGAGTTCGGCGCACTGCTCGAGCGGCGCGGCGCGCGCGTGGTCAGCGCGCCCGCGATCCGGCTGGTCCCGCTGGCGGAGGACGCCGACCTGCTCGCCGCGACCAGGGAGAGCCTGGCGGGCCCGCTCGACGACGTGGTGGTCACCACCGGGGTCGGGTTCCGCGGCTGGATGGCCGCCGCGGAGGGCTGGGGCCTCTCGGCCGACCTGGGCGAGCACCTGTCCAGAGCACGCCTGCTGACGCGCGGCCCCAAGGCGAGGGGCGCGGTGCGCGCCGCCGGGCTGAACGACCACTGGACGCCCGCCACGGAGTCGTGCGAGGAGGTCAAGGAGTACCTCCTCGCCCAGGACCTGCACGGGCGGCGCATCGCGGTGCAGCAGCACGGCGAGCCGCTCAGCGATTTCGTGGCCGACCTGCGCCAGGCGGGGGCCGAGGTGATCGAGATCCCGGTCTACCGGTGGCTGCCGTACCGCGACATCTCGCCGCTGCGCCGGCTGATCAGCCAGACCGTCTCCGGCTCGGTGGACGCGGTCGCCTTCACCAGCGCGCCCGCCGTCCACGCCATGCTGGGGGCGGCCCGCGCCGATGGGCTGGAGGAGGCGCTGCTGGCGGCGTTCGGGGGGCGGGTCGTGGCCGCCTGCGTGGGACCCGTCACGGCCGAGCCGCTGACCTCGCGCGGCGTGGAGACCCTGCAGCCGGAGCGCTCGCGCCTCGGCGCGCTGGCCCGCGCGCTGGCCCGGCACCTGCCCGAGCACGGCGTCACCCGCCTGGTGGCGGGCGATCACCGGCTGGAGATCCGCGGGCACGCCGTGGTGGTGGACGGGGAGCTGCGGCCGCTGCCCCCGGCGCCGATGGCGGTGCTCAAGCGCCTGGCGGACAAGCCGGGTCACGTGGTGACCCGCGCCGACCTGCGTACCGTGCTGCCGGGCAGCATCGCGCGCGAATCGGCCGAGCACGCGGTGGAGATGGCGATCACGCGGCTGCGCCGGGCGCTCGGACCGAGCGGGATCGTGGAGACGGTGGTCAAGCGCGGCTACCGCCTGGCCTGCCTGTACGAGGCGGGCCATTGACTGCTCCCCCCTGAAGGCGCGGGGATTCCTGGCTCACGCTGCCTGACGGTCCTGCGGACTGTCGGGTCTTACGCGATCGGCACCAGCCGGGTTCAGACCAGCCCGGACCAGCATCACCTGGGCGGAGTTCTTGTCCCGGGGCCGGGATGTTCCGCACGCGGTGCAGGTGTAGGTACGTTCGGAAAGAGGTAATGCGTGCTTGGTTCTCGCTCCGCACGGTGCGCATTCGGTGGTGGTGTGCGCCGGGTGCACCAGCCGCACGTCCCGGCCGTGCCTGCGGCCCATCTCGATCAGGGCGCGCTGGGTGGCGCCGATGGCCGCGTCGGCGGCCTTGCGCGCCATGCTCGACTTGGCCAGGAACGTGGGTTTG